>CANLFL010000118.1 GCA_947489825.1 Candidatus Nanopelagicaceae bacterium | reverse complement strand
TATCCAGAATGCATCAAATTAGCTGGCGGCGTTTCAGTTGAAATTTTCGCAGATGAGACTCAGAACTATTTGGTAACAGTTGAACAGCTTGAAGCAGCGCGAACACCAAAGACAAAGGCGCTTCTCTTCTGTTCACCTTCAAATCCAACTGGTTCTGTCTACACACCGGCACAAGCCAAGGCCATTGCTGAGTGGGCTGTAGCAAATAACATTTGGATTATCTCGGATGAGATCTATGAACACCTGCTTTATGACGGTGCTACTGCGCCTTCACTTCCAGTACTTGTTCCAGCTTTAGCTGATACCTGCATCATCATCAACGGCGTTGCCAAGACATATGCCATGACAGGTTGGCGTGTGGGCTGGATGATCGGGCCTAAAGATGTCATCAAGGCTGCTACTAATTTGCAATCACATTTGAGTTCAAACGTTTCAAACATCTCACAGCGTGCGGCCATCGCTGCCCTTACTGGAGATCTAACAGCAGTTCATGAGATGGGCGTTGCCTTTAATCGTCGCCGCAAACTTATCGTTGATCTACTTAACGAGATTCCAGGTTTTGTCTGCCCTGTTCCTCAAGGTGCTTTCTATGTCTATCCATCAGTTAAGGGCGTGCTTGGTAAGACGATTCGTGGAAAAACACCAAAGACTTCAGCAGAGTTAGCAACGCTACTTCTTGAAGAAGTTGAGGTTGCAGCAGTTCCTGGTGAGGCCTTTGGACCATCTGGATATCTACGCTTTTCATACGCCACAAGTGATAACGATATCGTCGAGGGAATTGGCAGAATCAAAAAGCTACTTACAGGAGGTTAAATCTCTACTCCGACGAGATTAACTTCAGCAACAAGAGTTATTCCAAACTTCTCTTTCACATGATCTCGCGCACGCTTTGCAAGCTCTGCAATATCTGATGCCGTCGCACCGCCCGCATTAGTTAGCGCCAAGACATGCTTGGTCGAAATTCTGGCACCACCGACTTCATCACCCTTATGCATTCCTGCGTTTTCGATCAGCCAGGCAGCAGAGATTTTTACTCGTCCATCAATGAGCGGCCACTTTGGCGCAGCATCAGGGAGTGCGTCCGCTGCTTGCTGAGAAATAATTGGATTGGTGAAGAAGGATCCCGCAGACCAAGAATCATGATCTTCGGCCGATAACAACATTCCCTTACTTGCGCGAAGTTCTAGTACAGCCGCGCGGGTTGCAACCACTGGTGCGTGATCTCCTAATTGAACACCCAACTTTCTGGCAAGTTCGAGATAAGTAATTGGATCACTCTCTTCACCGATACGAATCTGGAACTGGACTTCTAAAACTACGTATCGACCAGGATGAGCTTTGAAATAAGAGTTGCGATATGAAAATTCACACTCACTGTTTGTAAAAGTCTTAAGAGCCTTCTCTTGGCGATCATAGGTGCGCACTCGTGTGATGAATTCTGAAACTTCATGGCCATAAGCACCAATATTTTGGATAGGTGCAGCACCCACGGTTCCAGGGATTCCACTCAAAGTTTCAAGACCAGCAAAGCCGCTATTTATTGTCGTTTGGACAAAGAGATCCCAATCTTCGCCCGCGCCAATTGTTAGGGTCGCACCGCTACATGCATCAACTTCGGATTGCACAGAATTATTTGAGATTCGAATAACGGTTCCATCAAAGCCTTTATCGGCAATAAGTACATTGGTGCCGCCACCCATAATCAAGATTGGCGTATCCCCTGCCTCTTCAATAGCAGCGATAATTTGAGCTTCAGTTGATACTTGAACTATTTTTGTAGCCGGGCCACCCACGCGAAGGCTGGTGTATTGGGATAAATCGGTCATGTAGAAAGATTACCTGCGCGGAGACAAAATTGCGCTTTTACCTCTGTACTTATCCAAGATACGGTCGTAATTCTTCTTGGATTGTAGATCGCGGTATTCGGGATCAACATCGTGATAACCATGGTGACGATCTTGCGTGAGAGGAAGCTCCATCTGCAGCAACCTGCCCCCTGCTTGGCGAATTTTGAGTGAGTATTCGATATCAGCATTTCGGTAATACAAAGCACGAGGATTAAATCCACCTACTTCAATCATCGCTACACGGTTAAATGCCATGAAGTAGGAGAAGAGAACATCAACTTCGCCGGGACCTTTGTCATCGACACTTCGCCATTCATCATCAGTGTTAATCAATCCCCCACGCCAACCAACTACGACGTATTCACCCTTATCTAGTTCTGCAACTACGGGAGTAATAGCATCACCAGTAAAGCGTGTTGAAGGATCCATAATAATTACATACTTACTTGCGACTTTTTCTAGAAGAATACTTGCACAATCTCCCCACGCAGCACCTGGATTAACTGAAACTAGGTATGTGCGCTTATCAATCTCTTCTGACAGTGAACCAGCATCGCCAATTGCAATAATGGCCACTGCACAATCACTGTTGGCCTTGATCGCTTTTACGGTTTCGTGCGCATCCTCTGTGAAACCTTCGATAATTAATCCAACGGTGACATCATTCTTAAGATCGATGGTGCGGATTTCGCGAGGGTAGGCAAGAGTGATGTAAGGCTTCTTAGCTTTTAGTTCATAGCTACCGGCAACATCTACAACTTCAAAGCCAGCGGCAGCAATTTGATCTCGTAGCTGATCAGATCGGGCCCAATCTTTTGCCGCACGTGCTTCTAAGCGAGCATCTGCAAGTGCTGTTACTGAATCAGGAACACTCACTTTTTCACAACCGCCTTAGCCATTCCTAAAACCTTTACACCTGCAGATGTTGCAGTTAAATCTAAAGTAATTGAGCCATCTTCTACTACGCTTATTACGGCAGTAACGGTGAGATCTACATCTGCACCGGCTGGAACAATTACTGGCTTGATAAAGCGAGCGCCATAATGAGTAACGTTGCTCGATCCCCCAGCCCAATCTGTGACATATTTACCGACAAGTGCCATCGTTAACATTCCATGGGCAATGACGTTAGGCAGTCCTACAGATAGCGCGAACTCTTCGTTTTGGTGGATTGGGTTCTGGTCTC
>CANLFL010000117.1 GCA_947489825.1 Candidatus Nanopelagicaceae bacterium | reverse complement strand
ATCAAGTGTGAGACCTTCGAGAGTATCTCCGCGGCGAAGCGTTGCATTGGTCTCGCCATCGGTGACATACATTCCAAAGCGACCATCTTTAACAATAACTTCACGATCACTGCCCGGATCTTTCCCAATTTCTTTCAGTGGTGGCTTCGCAACACCGCGACGGCGCTCTTTTGGTTTTGAGTAAATCTCAAGTGCTTCATCAAGTGAAAGAGAGAAGAGTTGGTCTTCTGATGTGAGCGTGCGTGAATCGGTGCCGGCCTTGAGGTATGGACCGTAGCGACCGTTTTGAATCGTAATATCTTCACCGGCTGAATTAGTGCCGAGAATACGAGGCAGTGAAAGTAGACGCAGTGCGTCATCAATGGTGATGGTGTCTAGCGTCATTGTAGAAAGAAGCGATGCTGTCTTTGGCTTTGGTGCATCTTTCTTCTTACGCTTCTTCTTTGGTTCGCCCTTATCGTTTAGTTCAACGGGCTCTTCTGGGAAAATCTCAGTGATGTAAGGACCAAATCGTCCTGACTTTGCAATAACTTCAAAGCCAGTAACTGGATCGATACCGAGTTCGCGTTCTCCTGATGGAGCAGCTAATAGTTCGATCGCTTTTTCAAGTGTGAGCTCATCAGGTGCTAAACCTTCAGGAATATTCGCAAGTTTGCGATCTCCATCAGGAAGATTCTGTTGTAGATATGGGCCATATCGTCCTACGCGGATTTCAATATCTGCCGAAAGATTCATTGTGTTAGTAGCACGGGCATCGATGACGCCAAGGTCTGCAGCCAATACTTCTAGACCAGGTTGTCCATCATGTCCGTAGTAGAAATCGCGGAGCCAATCGATACGGGTGGCTTCACCTGCTGCGATCTTGTCGAGATCTTCTTCCATACTTGCGGTGAATTCGTAATCAACAAGCTTTGTAAAGTGAGTCTCTAGTAGGCCAGTGACAGAGAAAGCTAAGAAGGTTGGGACAAGTGCGCGTCCACGCTTGTAAACATATCCGCGATCTTGAACGGTCTGCAAAATTGATGCAAATGTTGAAGGACGACCAATGCCAAGTTCTTCGAGTTTCTTCACAAGTGTTGGCTCTGTGTAGCGTGCGGGAGGCTTTGTATCGTGACCTTCGCAGGAATATTCGCTGACCTTTACTGATTGGCCCATTGTCATTGCAGGAAGACGCTTATCGGTTGATTCTTCATCAACTTTTGCGCTCTCATCTGGAATATCATCATAGGCTGCGAGGAATCCTGGAAATGTAATCACGCTTCCGTTAGCGCGGAAGATTGTATCTTGCTTATCTGCTGTGGTGACATCAAAGTCAACGCGCATCTGCAACTTCTTGGCATCAGCCATTTGGGATGCAACGGTGCGCTTCCAAATGAGGTCGTATAACGCGAATTCATCGCGTGAAAGTTCTGGTGCTAACTCACCTGGAGTTTTAAATGAATCTCCTGCAGGGCGAATAGCTTCGTGTGCCTCTTGCGCGTTCTTTGTCTTTCCTTGATAGACACGTGGCTCTGATGCGACATGGTCTGCGCCGTACAGTGATTTTGCAGCAACGCGGGCTGCCGTAATTGCTTGGCCAGAAAGGTTTACTGAATCAGTACGCATATATGTGATGTAGCCGTTTTCATAGAGGCGTTGTGCAATACGCATTGTGATCTGTGCGCCCCAACCAAGACGTGATCCAGCATCTTGCTGCATCGTCGATGTTGTAAATGGTGGCTTAGGGCGTTCAGTACGTGGAGATTCCTCCATCGATTTAACAACTAGTGGCTGGCCTTTAAGGGACTCGACAAGTGAACGTGCACCGGTCTCATCAAGAAGTAAAATGTTTTCAAGGGACTTTTCCTTGACTGCGCCATCTGCACCGAAGTCGCTGGTGGCCGCTACTTTCTTGCCTTCAACGCTGAGCAGGCGCGCGGTAAATCCAAGGTCACAGGTGGCGTTGAGATCCCACCAACTACTTGAGATAAAGGCCATGCGTTCGCGTTCTTTTTCAACGATTAGTTTTGTAGCAACTGATTGCACGCGACCGGCAGAGATGCGGGGCATGACTTTCTTCCACAAGACGGGAGATAAGCGATATCCGTAGAGGCGATCGAGTACGCGACGTGTTTCTTGGGCATCGATCAAGTGATAATCGAGATCGCGAGTATTTTCTACCGCTTCTTGAATTGCCTCTTTGGTAATTTCGTTGAAGACCATGCGCTTAATTGGAATCTTTGGTTGCAAGACTTCAACTAAGTGCCAGGCAATTGCTTCACCTTCGCGGTCCTCGTCCGTTGCCAGAATGAGTTCGTCTGCACCCTTCATCAACTCTTTAAGTTCGGCAACTTTCGCCTTTTTATCTGGGTTGATGACATAGAGAGGTGCGAAATCATTTTCGATATCCACGCCCTCTTTAGACCAAGGGAACTTCTTTACCTCTTTAGGAATATCGGCTGCGCGTTGTGGCAGATCTCGAATATGGCCGACGCTAGCCTCGACGATGTATTCATCGCCAAGGTAGCCGCCAATTTTGCGCGCCTTCGCTGGTGATTCAACGATGACGAGCTTTTTAAGATCTTTTGCCATGAATACCTAAGTGGGGAAGCCTTTTCTAGGGGCTTTTAGTATTCGATAGAAGTTGATTGACGACGGTTGCGAATCAGTGCGGCGATGATAAATGCTGTTGCAACGAGTGCAATAACAGTTGATGCCGATGATTGTGTTGGAAGAGCAAATCCAACGATCGCAGGAGTGATCAATAGACCAACAAGGTTCATTACCTTGATCAGTGGGTTAATTGCAGGGCCGGCAGTATCTTTAAATGGATCTCCGACTGTGTCTCCGATGATTGTTGCGGCGTGAGCTTCTGAACCCTTACCGCCGTAATTTCCATCTTCAACCATCTTCTTCGCGTTATCCCACGCACCACCTGAGTTAGAGAGGAATACAGCCATAAGAGTTCCGGTGCCAATTGCACCAGCAAGGTAGGCACCGAGTGCACCAACACCGAGACCGAAGCCAACAGCGATTGGAGCCATAACGGCCAAGATTCCTGGTGTAACAAGT
>CANLFL010000116.1 GCA_947489825.1 Candidatus Nanopelagicaceae bacterium | reverse complement strand
TTTCAATAGCAAGCAAGGTGTGGTTAGTGACAACAACATCTGCAAGTTGCGCCTTTGCTTTAGCATTGACCGCAAAGCATTGCGATCCATATGCGCAATTATCTGCACCTACGCATTCACGTCCTGATGTTGAATTTGCAAGCCACACACGGCGATCTACATCCGGTGCGTCATCGCGATCTCCGGTGGCACCTTTTGACTTTGCCCAAGCAATAAGTCGTTGGGCATCTTTCTCTAAATAAGAAGTTTCCAATACAAGTGCGCCATCTGGATCAACTTCTTCACTATTCATCTTCTGCAGACAGATGTAATTGCCCACGCCTTTATAGATTGCGTAGGTGATCTCACGACCCAGCTCTTTTTCAAGGGCTGGAACCACTGCAGGCAGATCTCGTTCGACGAGTTGGCGCTGGAGAGCAAGCGTTGCTGTAGCAACTAATACTTTGCGACCATGGACAAGTGCTGGAATTAAATAGGCGAGAGATTTTCCAGTGCCGGTACCAGCTTGAACCATGAGGTGATGTCGATCGGTGAGTGCGCTAGAGACCGCCTCTGCCATCTCGATCTGACCCTTGCGCGGTGATCCCCCAATGGCGGCGACAGCTGCATCAAGTGCTGCTCGTGTTTTTGCCGCCAGATCGCTCATGTTCGCACCTTAGCGAAGGATTGCCACTGATTGATGTGGAATGTGGGTGAAAGATCGTATAGGATTTCCACGAATTCGCGATGAATGGAGCTGTGGAATGAAGAATGTGAAGCGTCAATTCCCTAAGGTGGGCGAATTAGCTCCCTTGTTGCGCTTTACCCTCCCGCAGTTTCCTACACGTAAGAATCGCCTGGCTAAAGCCCTCACCGTCTGGGATCTGCGCCTGATTGCAAAACGTCGCACCCCTAAGGGGCCATTTGATTACACCGATGGCGGCGCTGAATCTGAAGTGACTTTGGAGAGAGCGCGTCGCTCATATCTCGATCTGGAGTTTCGACCAAATATTTTGCACGATGTAAAGAATGTAGATACTTCCTGCACAATCTTAGGCGAGAAGTTTGCAATGCCATTTGGAATCTCACCCACTGGTTTTACCCGCATGATGCATACCGAAGGTGAGATTGCAGGAGCGCGAGCAGCTGAAAAATTTGGAATCCCTTTCACACTCTCTACCTTGGGAACCACAACTGTTGAAGATGTAGTCAAGGCCTCACCCAATGGTGTTAATTGGTTCCAGTTGTATATGTGGAAAGATCGCGAAGCAAGCATGGCTCTGGTCAAGCGCGCGCAGGATTCTGGCGTAAAACACTTGATGCTCACCGTGGATGTTCCGGCAGCTGGTGCTCGCCTGCGCGATGCCCGCAATGGACTCACTGTCCCTCCTCGCCTTACGATCAAAACGCTCCTCGATGCTGCCCCACGCCCAGAGTGGTGGATTAACTTCCTGACTACTCCTGCGATCACATTTGCATCGATGTCTAATTGGGAAGGCACTGTTGCCCAACTACTTGACTTTATGTTCGATCCAACAATTACCTTTGAAGATCTCGAGTGGATCCGCGCACAATGGGATGGCACGCTCTCGATTAAGGGAATCCAGACCGTAGAAGATGCAAAAATTGCAGCCAAATATGGAGCCGACGCAATCATCTTAAGTAACCACGGTGGTCGCCAACTTGATCGCGCGCCAGTACCTCTCCATATGCTGGCAGAGGTGAAGAAGGAGCTCAAGAACGACCTAGAGATCCATATCGATACAGGCATCATGCATGGCGCAGATGTTCTAGCAGCGCTAGCTCTCGGTGCTGACTTTGCATATGTTGGCCGCGCCTACCTATACGGACTTATGGCTGGCGGACAAGAAGGTGTCGAGCGAATGCTGACCATCATGCAATCAGAGATGGTGCGCACTATGAAGCTACTTGGTGTGAATTCATTGAAAGAACTTGAACCCAAGCATGTACAGATTTTACAAACCCATGCTGGCCTAGGCCGCCTACCGGAAGGACGTTAGATCAATGCGTATAGCCCGAATCGGAAGTGCTGGTCTCGAAAAACCTGCTGTCGTTACTGCAAATGAGTACATCCTTGTCGATTCGCTCATCGATGATTGGTCGCGGGCGAGCTTAGAAGCCGGTGCAATGGCAAAGGTTGCCGCTTCAGATCTCTCAGGACTTCCTCGCGTTGCCAAGGGTTCAATCCGTATTGGTTCTCCAATTAACCGCCCTACAAAGGTCATCTGCGTTGGCCTTAACTATCTTGGCCACATCAAAGAGACGAATGCAGATACCCCTGCAGAACCTGTCATCTTTATGAAGGCTCCCGATAGCGTTGTTGGACCTAACGATGACATTGTTATCCCACCCAACAGCACAGCTACAGATTATGAAGTAGAGCTTGCAATTGTGATCGGAAAGCGCGCGCTCTATTTAAATTCAGCAGCAGATTCCAAGGCACATATTCTCGGTTACACGATTTCACAAGATGTTTCTGAGCGTCACTGGCAGATTGAGCGATCAGGTCAATGGGTCAAAGGAAAGTCATTTCCAACATTTAATCCAATTGGACCAGAGATTGTTACCGTCGATGAAATTAATCCGAACAACCTTCGCCTATGGTGCAGCGTTAATGGCGCGATGAAGCAAGATTCAAATACAGATGACCTTCTCTTTGGAATCGATCACATCGTCTGGTACATCAGCCAATTTATGGAGCTATTCCCAGGCGATGTCATAAACACCGGAACACCATTTGGCGTCGGACTTGGATTTAAGCCACCTGCGTATCTGGCTGTAGGGGATGCAATCGAGACCGGCATCGAAGGCATTGGCGAGATCTCAAATAACTGTATTGCTTACCGCGCTTAATTCTTAATTCTTCGGTAAATCAAAGATTGCAAGAGTGCTTGTAAACCCACCATCTATTTGAATATCGGTTCCTGTCACAAAGTCGCTCGCACTCGATGCAAAGAATGTTGCGATACCTTCAAAGTCAGCTGGACTTCCCCATCGCCCAGCGGGTGTACGCGATAAAACGTGTTCTGGTAAGCCAGGGATTGCACGCGTTATAGAAGTCATCTCTGTAACAATCCAACCCGGCAATATTGTGTTGACTTGAATATTT
>CANLFL010000115.1 GCA_947489825.1 Candidatus Nanopelagicaceae bacterium | reverse complement strand
AGACAATATCTCCACCTAAATGTTGTGCGATCATAACCTTGGTTGCTTCACGCGATACTAAGAAAGATCCGCGGGCCATGATGTCGTGTTGCAAATCCCAATCTTGGACAGTTGTCTCGACTAAAGATTTACTGATTGATATACCAGCGTTATTGATAACGATATCCACGCCACCGAAGGCTAAGTTGGTAGCTTTAATTGTCTCGGCAATCGCACCTTCATCAGTGACATCCATTGCGATACCAATCGCTTTATCCGAATTGCCAATTTCAGCTGCAACAGCAACAGCTCCATCTTTATCGCGGTCTGCAACGACAACACACGCACCCTCTGCTGCTAGGCGCAGGGCAGTTGCCTTACCAAGACCCGAAGCAGCGCCTGTGACAAGTGCAATTCGACCAGCAAGTGGCTTTGGCTTCGGTGCACGTTTTAACTTGGCATCTTCTAGATCCCAATACTCAATGCGGAATTTTTCAGACTCGACAATAGGTGCATAAGTTGAGAGAGCTTCGGCTCCGCGCATAACGTTAATGGCGTTGACATAGAACTCGCTAGAAACGCGAGCGGTCTGCTTATCTTTTCCGAATGAGAACATACCGATTCCGGGAACAAGAATAATTGTTGGGTCAGCCCCACGCATTGCGGGGGAGTCCTTGGATGCATGACGTGCGTAGTAAGCAGCGTAATTTTTGCGGTACGTCTCGTGAAGTTCTGCAACACGTTTGAGAACTTCTTCAAGTGGCGCATCAGGTGCTGTATCTAGAACCATCGGAGAAATTTTTGTACGCAAAAAGTGATCTGGACAAGAAGTACCAAGGGTGGCTAACCGAAAGAGTTCAGCGCCCTGCGTGAAATCAAGAACTACTCCTGAGTCTGTAAAGTGGCCGACCATACGCAAATCACGTGAAGCCACAGCGCGCAGATAAGGCGCAAGCTCAGCGGCGCGCAAGATACGTGATGCCGAATCCAGCGGCTTGTATTTTTCAACAACCGATCCAAACGGGTTCTTCTTACCCTTTGACTTAATAAATTCTTCAGCTTTGGTGATCGCTGCAATAGAGCGCTCTTCACACTCTTTACTTGTTGCACCCCATGTTGTGAGGCCATGTCCTCCTAGAACACAGCCCTTTGCCTTTGGGTTTTCGGAGGCAATCTTTTCCATATCTAGTCCAAGTTGAAATCCCGGACGGCGCCAATTAACCCAGAGAATCTCATCGCCAAAACATTCACGTGTTAATTTCTCACCATCTGCAGAAGTTGCAAGTGCGATTATCGAATCTGGGTGCAGATGATCTACATGATCAAATGGAATGAGCGCATGCACTGTTGTATCGATACTAGGAGCTGCTTTGGATGTGCCGAATAGACAGTAATCGAAAAGCGCGACCATCTCATCTTCATGCTCGACACCGCGATAAACGCTCTTAAGTGCTTTAAATTTCTCTAGCTCTAGAGCAGCTAAGCCAGATTCAGTCATTGTGCCGAGATCGCCACCAGAGCCTTTAACCCAGAGCACTGTTGTCTCTTCACCTGTTGCGGGATTGGCAATCAAACCCTTTGCCGATGTATTACCACCGGCGTAATTAGTAAATTTTGGGTTTGAACCTAGAAAGTTACTGCGCTCCAGAAGTTCTTTTACAACTTTCGGTGTTGTCATTATGCGCCCCATCCCGCTTGAACGCCGCCAACTCGTTCTGCTGCAATCTTTTCTGCATAACCACTTCGGGCATAAGCACTCTTTGGATCTGCTTCGATGCCTATCTCGCTACGAAGTTCATCAAGAAGTGGCCGGACATCTGTGTTGTAAGCATCCATCAAGATGTCATTTCCGCCGAGCACATCACCTGCTTGCTGGGCCTTCTTCAGCGCAGCATGGTCGACAAGAAGAGCCTTAGCTACAGCTTCTTGCACATTGGTAATTGAACGAATCTGTGCAGGAATTTTTGGTTCAATGTTGTGGCATTGATCAAGTACGTAAGAGACGGGAGTTCCTACATCAAAGCCACCGTTTTGATTTACCTCGTGCATAATTCGAAAGAGTTGGAATGGATCTGCCGCACCAACAATTAAGTCATCATCGGCGTAGAAACGTGAATTAAAGTCGAATGCGCCAAGGCGTTTCTTGCGAAGCAGGAAGGCAACTATGTATTCAATGTTGGTACCTGGCGCATGGTGGCCAGTATCAACGCACACCATCGCCTTCTCGCCGAGTTCAAGGCAGTGCACATATGAAGTTCCCCAATCGGGAACATCAGTTGAATAGAAAGCTGGCTCAAAGAACTTGTATTCCAGAAGCATGCGTTGGTCTGGTCCTAGTCGGTCATAGCATTTACGAAGAGCTTCAGATAAGCGATCCTGACGTGCTGCCAGATTATCCTGTCCTGGATAGTTAGTACCGTCGGCAAACCAGAGCTTGAGATCGGTGGTGCCCGTCTTACCCATGATCTCGATGCATTCATAGAGATGGTCCAGCGCCTTCTGGCGAATCTTGGCATCGGGATGGCAGACAGAACCTAATTTGTAATCGTCATCTTGAAATGTATTCGAGTTAATTGTGCCAAGTCGCACTCCAAGCCCAGATGCGTAATCGGCGAGATGCTTGTAATCATCGACCTTATCCCAAGGAATATGAAGAGCTACTGATGGAGCAGCACCAGTGAACTTATGAACTTGCGCCGCATCAGCAATTTTTTCGTATGGATCGCGTGGCACACCTGATTGAGCAAATACTTTAAATCTAGTTCCGGAGTTGCCGTAAGCCCAGGATGGAGTTTCAATCCAGAAGCGCTTGAGCACATCCTTTGCCTCTTTTGGTGTTGCCACTATCTGTACTCCTTTACCTTGTTGATGAAAATAACTTCACTGTAAATAAAAAACGCTTTCGAGTTTCATAAAACCCTCATCGGCGCCCTTGCCTGCAAGTCCGTTAAAGAAAGGAGCCATATCTGCTTGCCACTTATCATTTACTTCTAGCGCTGCCATTCCTGCCTTTGCTGCTGCCAGATCTGGGGTTTCAAAGTAGCCAAAGAGCGTTCCATCGTTGCGATCTAGAAATAGCGAATAGTTAGTCCAGCCAGTATCGCGAAGTGCCTGCAACATCTCGGGCCAAACTTGTT
>CANLFL010000114.1 GCA_947489825.1 Candidatus Nanopelagicaceae bacterium | reverse complement strand
GGGCTGATGCTCGCCTGTATCGGGTTAAGACTTCTCAAGATAAAAGATATCGCCGTCGGAAATTTACTTCCGGCGCTAGTGATCGCTCCAGTCTTAGTCCAGTTTCTGCATACCTTCGTTTAAGTAAGACTCCTAGAAAGTTGTACCGTCGATTACAAAGCGATACTTAACATCACTTGCAACGGTGCGTTCGTAGGCAACGTTAATGTAATCAGCTTTGATCACTTCGATATCGCTGACGATATTGTGCTTGCCACAGAAGTTGAGCATCTCTTGCATCTCTGGAATTCCACCGATCATTGAACCGGAAAGAGAGCGTCGTGCTGGGAGGAGCGCTCCGACTTCCACCGCGTATGGCTTACCTGGTAGCCCAATAACCACCAAAGTTCCGTCCACGTTGAGCATCTCAAGGTATGTATTGATATCTAATTCGGCGCTGACGGTGTTGAGAATCAGGTCGAAATGCTTTCTATACTTTTTACTGAAATCTTCCTCTTTAGTAGAAACAAAATGATGTGCTCCCATTGATTTAGCATCTGCTTCCTTCGCTGGTGAGTGAGAAAAAACGGTTACATCAGCGCCTAGAGCAACAGCAAATTTCACTCCCATATGGCCAAGTCCGCCGAGACCCATTACTGCAACTTTCTTACCTGGTCCCGTGTTCCAATGTTTGATGGGGGAGTAGAGAGTGATTCCTGCACAGAGAAGTGGCGCAACGCCATCAAGTGGCAAGTTATCTGGAATCGAGACTGCATAATCTTCATTTATAACCATTACATTTGAGTAACCGCCCATGGCTGGAGTTTTTCCATCGCGTTCTAACTGATTATAAGTACCAGTCATTCCTTCAATGCAGTACTGCTGCAATCCTTTTAAGCAAGGAGGACACTTACGGCAAGAGTCAACGAAGACTCCGACGCCGATACGGTCACCAATTTTAAATTTACTTACTGATGGCCCAACGTGTGTAACAACACCGGAGATTTCGTGGCCTGGAACCATTGGAAAGATCGCTGGACCCCACTCTTCGCGCACCTGATGGATATCTGAGTGACAGATTCCAGAGAATTTAATATCAAGGGCGACATCATTTGCACCAAGTTCGCGACGATCAAACTCCCAGGGCTTTAGCTCTGCCTTAGCTTCCATTGCTGCATATCCACGAACCTTCATTTTCTATCTCCCTTAGCGCTCTCATCTTCTTGGTTAAATGGTAAAGGCATTGGCGAAGTATGTCCTGCGCGTGATGCGCGCGCGGTTACTTGGCGCATATGGTGGCGACGACACAGAACTTCGTAAGCGATTTCGGCCCCCGGTGCTACATCGCCAACAACAACTTGCTCACCTTCAGTAACCATTACTCCGCCTAGAGTACGAGCGTTGTGGGTCGCACGAGAGCCACACCAGCAGAGCGCTTCAACTTGCAGAGCATTGACGCGATCGGCTAGCTCCACTAAACGCGCAGACCCAGGAAAGAGTTTGGTGCGAAAGTCGGCGAGGATGCCAAAGGCAAAGACATCGATACCCAATCCGTCAACAATCTTGGCTAGACCTTCGATCTGGAGTGGTTGATAGAACTGTGCTTCATCGCAGATTATGTAATCAATACGATCGCCTAAAGATAATCTTTCTACAACTAGACGATGGATATCTAGATCTGAATCAACTTCTATGGCACTGCTTTGCAACCCAAGTCGAGAGGAGATGATGCCACTGCCAGCTCGATCTTTGCTGGTAAAAATTAGCCCAGTCCGGCCACGACTCTTATGGTTGTGGGCGGTCTGCAACGCCAGCGTTGATTTACCGCTATCCATAGTCCCGCAGTAATAAATTAATTCAGCCACAGGCGCCATCCTGCCACTCTTCTAGATCCCGCGCTGTGCACACGCTCATACATGCGCCAGGGCTATGATTTCTATCTCGGGATATTTCTCTGCAATCTTGCTGCGACCTTCTAGAAAATCTATCTCAAGAAGTACCATAACCTTATCTACTACTGCGCCGCATCTTCGCGCTAGAGCGATAGCCGCCAATAGCGTTCCACCGGTTGCTAAGACATCATCAATGATCAAAACGTGCTCACCAGAAGCAAAAGCATCAACGTGTACTTCAATCTCATCCTCACCATATTCAAGTCCATATTTTTCGCCATGTGTCCGGTAAGGCAGCTTTCCACTCTTGCGAAAAGGAACAAAACCTTTTTTGGAAGATGCGGCAAGTGCAGCCGCGAGAATAAATCCACGCGCTTCGATTCCGGCAACGATATCTACATCTTCCAGCGACTTCGCCATCTCGGAGATAACGCTTGAAAACGCCGCAGGGTTAGCAAGCAGTGGGGTGATATCTTGAAAGATAATTCCACTCTTGGGAAAGTTAGGAACTACGCGAATTAATGCAAGAGCGTTAGCAAACTCCATAATCCACCCATTCCATCAAATAAAACGTGTCCGAGAGGGGACTTGAACCCCTAAGCCCTTGCGGGCACTAACACCTCAAGCTAGCGCGTCTGCCAATTCCGCCACCCGGACGAGTGCGAGGACAACGGTATCAACGGTGACTGCCTTGAAGCAAAGCGAGCCAAAACTCTGGCAACGAGAAGGGTAAATATCGAGAAAGTAGGCGATAAATATCGAGCTTTAGTAGAGAATATGCAGATGAGCAGAGATGAAGTAGATCTTCTTTCGGTAGAAGAAGATGCAATAAAAATTTGTCAAGAATTGATTCGGATTCCGAGTGTAAATTTTGGTGAAGGTAAGGGCGATGAAAGTGTTGCGGCTGCATATGTTGTCAAATCTTTAGCTGAGGTTGGTATCGAAGCAAAGATCTATGAAGGCGCACCAAATCGTTGCAACGTCATTGCACGAATTAAGGGGAGCGATTCATCCCGGCCCGGGCTAGTTGTACACGGCCATATCGATGTAGTCCCGGCAAACGCTGCTGATTGGTCGGTTGATCCATTCGGTGGAATTATAAAAGATGGAATGATTTGGGGCCGTGGCGCGGTAGATATGAAGAATATGGATGCCATGATTTTGGCAATCGTGCGTGGCTGGGCAAGGCGAGGTTATCAACCTAAGCGCGACATAGTTTTAGCTTTCTTTGCAGACGAAGAGGCGGGAATGACATTTGGCTCTCGTTATATGAGTGCCAACCATCCGGAAGTTTTCGCTGGTTGTTCAGAG
>CANLFL010000113.1 GCA_947489825.1 Candidatus Nanopelagicaceae bacterium | reverse complement strand
TAAGTGTCCTGCCACATGGACCACTGCAAATATCGCAGCCGATGAGATCGAAAAAGCTCGCAACGTCATCGGATCTAAGCGAGTGATCTGCGGTCTCTCAGGCGGTGTTGATTCAGCAGTTGCTGCGGCAATCATTCAAAAGGCCGTGGGCGAACAACTCACCTGTGTCTTTGTCGATCACGGTCTTTTACGGAGCGGTGAATCAGAGCAAGTCCAACGCGACTTTGTGGCATCGACCGGCGTGCAACTTGTCGTAGTCGACGCCGTTGATCAATTCTTAAGTGCACTCAAAGGTGTTACAGATCCAGAAGAGAAGCGAAAGATCATCGGCCGCGAATTCATCCGCTCATTTGAGAAAGCTGCTCGTGATATCGCCTCAGGTGGTGATGTCGAATTCTTAGTACAAGGAACTCTCTATCCAGACGTTGTTGAATCAGGCGGGGGATCAGGTACTGCCAACATTAAATCTCACCACAATGTGGGCGGATTGCCAGATGATTTGAAGTTCTCTCTCGTTGAACCATTACGCACACTCTTTAAAGATGAAGTGCGTCAGGTTGGTCTCGAACTTGGATTGCCTGAAGAAATTATCTGGCGCCAACCATTTCCTGGTCCAGGACTTGGTATTCGCATTATCGGTGAAGTCACTCAAGAGCGTCTTGATCTCTTGCGCAAGGCAGATGTGATTGCTCGCGCTGAACTCAAACTGGCTGGCCTTGATCGCACCATCTGGCAGTGCCCAGTTGTACTTCTCGCCGATGTTCGAAGCGTTGGCGTACAGGGTGATGGCCGCACTTATGGCCACCCAATTGTGTTGCGTCCAGTATCAAGTGAAGATGCGATGACCGCTGATTGGTCGCGCATTCCTTACGAAGTTCTTGAGAAGATTTCAACGCGAATTACTAACGAAGTTCAGGGAGTAAATCGCGTCGTCCTCGATGTCACATCAAAACCGCCAGCAACAATTGAGTGGGAGTAAGAATGAAAAAAAGTCTTGTTATAGCCATTTCACTATGTCTATTTGCTGCAACGTCAGTTCCAGCACAAGCTGCTGAGCGTCCGACATCTGTTGCCTCACGTAAAAAGTCAACGGCTAAACCACGCGTTCCAGCTACCCTTAAACAACCAAAGGTTCCCGCAAAGAAGATCCCTGCAACTCTTACTCTGACAACTAATTGTGGAGTAATTAAAGCGACGATGTTGACCAAATTAGCACCGCAGACAACGACAAATATCACAACCCTTGCAAATGTAAAGTACTTCAACGGGACTATCTGTCATCGCCTCACAACTTCCGGACTCTATGTATTGCAATGTGGAGATCCCACTGCGCAAGGTGGAGGAAGCCCTGGTGGATGGGTTGGATATAAGGAAGAGAATTTGCCTAAGGCCGGTGCAAAGAACTACCCAGCAGGCACACTAGCAATGGCAAATAGCGGCCCTGGTACAAATGGAAGCCAATTCTTCTTAGTTTATGCCGATACGCAACTAGGTCCTGACTACACAATCTTTGGTCGCATTACTTCGGGGTTAGATCTACTTAAGAAGATCGCAGAAGTCGGCGCTTACAAAGTTGAATCAGATGGTCAGGCATATTACGCATCGGATGGAATTCCGATTCAACTCGTTGTGATTGAAAGTGCCTCAGCTAAATAAAAATTAATTTGTGTGAATGATTTTAAAAGCTTCAGCAATACGTCCGTCAGGAAGTCCGCCAAGGCCAGCATTGCGTTGGCCCCACTCACGTACCATTGTGTCGAGCTCTTTATTGTGGGCAGTCTGTGAAACATGGCTATGAAGAGCAGCCATCTTTAAATCAAAGGTATCGGTGATATCTACAAAGTGATCGGGATGAGCAAAGCCCATCATCCACACTTCTTTCACGCGCCATGGTGCAAGACCTTCGTTATCAAGTAAATCGGTAAAGGCGAATGGATTACGCGCATCTGGATAGACCGCTTGAATGGCTGCTTCACCAGCTGCAAGGTGATCTGGATGGCTTGCACCAATGCGCTCCCAATTTCGTTCAGGTGATTGGCAGAGCATGCGATCAGGTTTGGAAATGCGGATCTGGCGCACTAAATCTTTTCGAAGTGCCAACGTTGCTTCGAGGTGTCCATCTACATAGTTCAAGAATGTAATGTCAGTGACTCCGATAGCTGCACCGGCTGCACGCTGTTCACGCTGGCGTACCGCAGGCATCTCTTCCCTTGTATATCCAGACTCTTCGCCACCCTGATCTCCATTGGTACAGAAGACATAGGAGACGTGGATGCCAGCCTTGACCCACTTTGCGATACTGCCGCTTGCGCCAAAGTCTGAGTCGTCAGGGTGCGCATTAACAACTAATACGCGTGAGATTTCGGAATCGTTAAGGGGCTCCATGTTGGCCGATCCTAATAGACTCCCGCGCATGAGCGAAATGGCAACGCCTGCAGATGTCTTGATTGAAGGTCTCAATCCAGCGCAGCAGGCTGCCGTAATTCATACAGGTGGCCCATTACTTGTAGTTGCTGGTGCAGGTTCTGGAAAAACGCGCGTACTTACTCGACGTATCGCATATCTGATGGCTGCACGCGGTGTTCAACCTTACGAAATCTTGGCAATTACCTTTACCAACAAGGCAGCTGGTGAGATGAAAGAGCGAGTAGCCGCTCTTGTTGGCCCTGTAGCAAAATCAATGTGGGTCTCCACATTTCACTCTGCATGCGTTCGCTTACTTCGCCTAGAGGCCCACCGCTTAGGTTTTTCAAACTCATTTAGCATCTATGACTCGGCTGATTCTCTTCGCCTTGTCACCATTGTGGCTAAAGAACTCAATCTAGATCCCAAGCGCTATCCGCCCCGCCAATTTCAATCAATGATCTCTAATGCAAAAAACGAGTTACTTGGCCCGCAGGATTATCTCCATGCCACCACTAACCAATTTGAACAAGTTGTAGCAGATGTATATGCGGTATATCAGAAGCGATTGCAATCAGCGAATGCGATGGATTTTGACGATCTGATTTTAAATACCGTCAAAGTAATTCAACGCTTTCCTGAAGCTAAGGCGCGAATGCGATCACGCTTTAAACATATCTTGGTCGATGAATACCAAGATACAAATCACGCTCAGTACATCCTTGTTCGCGAACTTACGGGTTCCCTTGAAGATGGAACGCCTCCTACTGAGCTCTGCGTAG
>CANLFL010000112.1 GCA_947489825.1 Candidatus Nanopelagicaceae bacterium | reverse complement strand
TGATCCTGCTTCCCCCCTCTGAAGCTAAGAATGCGACCCCTCACGGGCCACAACCGGCCATGGCGGTCTATAGCGGGGTTCTCTACAAGGCTCTGGATTATCAATCGCTCTCACCGAGTGCAAAGGCGCGATGTGAAAAGTCGGTGGTGATCATCTCGGCCAAATATGGGGCGCTCTCCCCCAGTGACCGCATCGAATTTTATAAAGAGAAGATTAATTCAGCAGCAATGCGTCCCATCGTTGAGAAAAAGTTAGCTGGATACAAGCACGATCTCATTATTGATTGCAGATCATCGACTTATCAAGCCGTCTGGAGCGCACCCGCCGATGTCACAGTGGCAATTCGCGCATCCACTGTCGTCGATGGCGAACGCAAGGTAATTACCCATATGTCGAAAAAGACACGAGGAGAAGTTACTAGGGCGCTTCTTGTTAGTCGTTCAATTCCAAAAACACCTGAAGATATCTATGCGATCATTTCAGAGAAGTATCCCTGCGCACTGACACCACCACGTGATGGCGATACATGGGTACTGGAAGTAATCGCTATTTAAATCTTATGAAGCTTAAGTTTAATGCTAACCACTGTTCCAATAAATACTGTGGCGAAGAAGACCCAGCCCGATAACGCAAAGGCTTGCGTTCCTGAAAGCAATACTCCCACGGTACAACCGAGTGCAATCATAGAAGACCAGCCCAGAAGCACTCCACCAATAAGTGCGGTGAGGCCATTCTTCACTGTGATGTTCTGCCATGAGAATCTATTTCCGGCTAGTGCTGTAGCAAGGGATGCAAAGACGATTCCGATAATGAGCCATCCGTTATTGGTCACAGTTGAGCTGATGACAGCTATACATCCCTTCATGACATCTAAACCTTCGAGTGTCTCAGGAAGATAACCCCGATCACTTAATACTGTTCGAGCCGTTGTACTTAATTGTCGCGTGACACCCAGAGGTTCAATGCGCAAGTAAGCGACTGTTCCGATTACTCCCACGAGAGCACCAGATAAAAGTGGTGGCCAGCGCTTAATAATCAAGGCAGAGTAGAAGTTCGTTGATGGCTCGCTAGAAATAGGCTCAGAGGTAGCGCGCCAGCGTCGTGCTATGAGAGCCAGTGCAAGCAAGACGGCCAAGGTAATAAAGAGAGAGCCTGCATAACCAAATGTGTGAGGCAGCCAAGTTTTAGGTGCCGATATCAGCGTTGAAAGATAGAGCTCATTCCAGGTGGCAAATCCCAAACCAAATCCAATGAGAGAACCTAGGAGCGCAGGAAATGCACGTAATGATCCCTGGCCAATGCGATAGAGATGACCACTGATACATGCACCAGAGAGAGTCATTCCCACACCAAAAACTAATCCAGCGACAACTAGTACCCAACTTACGGGACCGATATGCGCATTGGGTGGGAAATACTCAGTAGATGTATCAGGCAAAAATTGGCCAAAGAGAATTGCGTATCCGACGCTACCGACTGCGATTGCACTCAGTACCGAAAGGATTGGTGTTGTATTGCGATCTTCAATGGCATCACGAAAAATACAGAAGAAGCAGAATCGAGCTCGCTCGAAGATAATTCCAAGGGCCGTACCGATCAGAAGTGAAAATGAGGCTTGCGCTCCCGTACCTTCGCGCCCAGAGAGAACGTAGGCAAGACCAAGCAATGCTGCAACGATTAAAGCTGCAGCGGTAGTCCGGTAAGTATCGCCTCTACCCCAAGAGAACGACTCAACAGGAGTCCCAGATGTACTGGAACCCCTGCTGAGTTGAGAGTCTGTAGAAATTATGAATTACCCCAGATCGTGCCTGAAGGATTCGAAATTGGTACTCCGACTGTATTTCCATATTCAGTCCACGATCCATCGTAATTCTTCACGTCATATCCGAGAATTTCGCTGAGAACAAACCATGTCAATGAAGAACGCTCACCAATACGGCAATAGGTAATGATCGGTTGCTTTCCCTCGACACCCTTATCTGCGTAGACTTTCTTGAGTTCGGCAACTGTCTTAAAGGTTCCGTCGGCATTTACATTTAAGCCCCAAGGGATGTTGATCGCACCTGGAATATGTCCTGCACGTACAGCCAATTCCTGGAATCCAGCTGGAGCAAAGATCTTCCCGCTGTATTCATCTGCAGAACGAATGTCGATGAGATCAACCTTTACACGCTTCTTTGCTACCTGAATGATGTCTTGCAGCAAGGTTGCACGCATGGTCTTATCAAGACGAGTGCTTGTAAAATTACCTTTTGCTTTAGTGGTTACTGCAGTAGTGAGAGCACGACCGTCCTTCTCCCACTTGACTCGGCCACCATCAAGGATGCGAACATCCTTTGCGCCGTAGAGATTGAAGATCCACGCTCCCCATGCGGCGAACCAATTGTTCTTATCTCCATAGAGAACAACCGTTGTGTCCTGGCTAATTCCAGCGGCTTGTGCAAACTTTTGGAAATTCGCAGCAGAGACAACATCGCGATTGACGGTGTCAACTAGATCAGTATGCCAAGTAATTTTGACTGAGTTTCTGATGTGACCGCGCTCGTAGATTCCTGGCTCAGTACTTACTTCGATCACAACAACTTTAGGGTCATCCAAATTTTTCTCAAGCCAATCTGGCTGCACGACAGCACGCGCTAGATTTTTTGGCGCAGCCTGAGCTGGTGTAAATGATGTGGCGGTGATAGCAAGAACAGCTACCGAGGCTGCTAGTGCAACGGTTTTATTCTTTGAAATAAACATAGTAATCCTCTTTATTTTTTAGTTGGGTGGTTTGGGAAAAACGGGTAAAGCAGGCGAAGCAGGCGAATTAAGAGCAAATAGAGGTATTAACGCGGCAGTAATCAATCACGCGTCTCTTTGTGAACATGATACGTACTGTAGATGCGAAGAATAGAAAAATCAATTTCTAGTTGCAGCATTTCGAGTGAGATAGATCAAGAATATCTGCAAACTATTTGCACTTAGTACTTGTGAGCAAATGTTTCTGTTGGGTGTGAATTGCACACCGCACGCCATATATCTGCAGCTTCAGCGCCAGAGGCTAGGGCTTCATCGACAGTTTTACTTCCTAATTCCGAAATTGCGATGTCTTTGCAGAATGACGGAGCCCATTCTGAGCCAAAAGAGAGCTCTATACGATTTCGTAAATCTGAAATTCTCATGAGATGCGATCTCTTTGCAGGTGCATAAATTAGAAGAGAGTGCTCTCAACGAGCAACGCTGCCTGTT
>CANLFL010000111.1 GCA_947489825.1 Candidatus Nanopelagicaceae bacterium | reverse complement strand
TCACGCCAGAGTGGCAGTGACGAAGAGGTTCGCGCACCAGATGATCCAGATCCCAATAACTTGCCCTTGAGCTCAAGAAGAATGCGCTGGGCACCTTTCTTTCCAATACCAGGCACACCAGAGAGAATACTTACTGATTCCGATTCGACTGCATCCGCTAATTGGTCTGGTGAAAGATGAGCAAGTATCGAAAGCGCAACACGTGGACCAATTCCACTGACCGTCTGGACTAACTCGAAGGTCTCCTTAGATGGAGAGTCGATGAACCCGTAGAGAGTCATGGAATCTTCACGAACCACCATCGAGGTGTGAATCGTGAGTGAATTTCCAAGAGTCAGTGTCGCCGCCGCTGTAGGAGTGACATGGATGAGATAGCCAACACCGGCAACTTCAAGAATGATGCGATCAGAATTTATCGAACGCACAGATCCTGTCAGCTGGGCAATCATCTCTTCACCAATTTCGAAATTCTCGTCTTCTCGGCACGAAGTGCTTCGTCAATCTTACTCGTGGCACTACCACGCCAAATATTACAAATTGCTAATGCAAGTGCATCAGTACTGTCGACAGGCTTGGGTGCTTCCTTGAGTGAGAGAATTCTAACGACCATATCTGCCACTTGTGATTTATTTGCTCGACCGTTTCCAGTAACTGCGGCTTTAACTTCACTGGGAGTGTGCATCACAACGGGTATCCCCCGCTTAGCTGCGAGTAGAAGTGCAATTCCAGCTGCCTGGCCAGTACCCATCACAGTGCGCACATTGTGTTGAGAGAAAACTCGTTCAACTGCAATGACATCAGGACGGTGTTTATCGAACCAAATAATTAACGCGGCTTCGAGTTCTAGTAACCTCTGTTCAAGAGGAAGCGATGGCGAAGTTTGAATTACTCCTACATCTACAAGCTCTAATTGAGCGCCAGCAGATCCCTTGACGACGCCAATTCCACATCGAGTCAATCCAGGGTCTACGCCCAGGACTGTCCGGCTCATCTGCCCGGTTTGTTGACCCATAACGAAGAAGCCTAGAACCTAGAAAGAGAAGGTTAGGAAAGGCTCGCCATAACTTCATCGGATACATCGAAGTTGCTAAAGACGTTCTGCACATCATCGAGCTCCTCGATTGCATCAATGAGTTCGAAAACTTTTTGAGCACCTTCAGCATCCAGTGGAATACTCATTGAAGGCAAGAATGATGAATCAGCAGATTCATAGTCAATACCACTGGCCTGCAGCGCTGTACGCACGGTGACAAGATCCGATGCCTCGCAGACAACTTCGAATGAGTCGCCAAGATCATTAACCTCTTCAGCGCCTGCTTCAAGGACAGATTCAAGAATTGATTCTTCAGTTACTCCATCTTTCTTTGCAACGATGATCACACCTTTTCGGTTAAAGAGATACGCAACTGAACCAGGATCTGCCATGGTGCCGCCATTACGGGTCACAGCAACACGAACTTCTGATGCTGCGCGATTGCGATTATCAGAAAGACATTCGATCATGAGTGCAACACCGTTAGGGCCATAGCCTTCATACATAATTGTTTGGTAGTCAGCACCACCTGATTCAAGGCCTGAACCACGCTTGACTGCACGCTCAATATTATCGGCCGGCATCGAGTTCTTCTTAGCTTTAGCAATGGCATCAAAAAGAGTTGGATTACCTTCGAGATCAGGGCCACCATTACGCGATGCAACCTCAATTGCCTTGATCAACTTTGCAAAATTCTTTGCACGGCGCCCATCAATGACAGCCTTCTTATGTTTAGTCGTTGCCCATTTGGAATGGCCTGACATGAGACGAACCCCTTTAGTGAAGAATTAACTGGTCCTACTTTAACGCTACTTACAGACCTCATCAAAGAAGTAGCGATGGACCGCCAAATCATGCGTAAGTTCTGGGTGGAATGAGGTCGCCATCAGATGCTTCTGTCGAACTGCCACGGGATGCAACTCCCCCGCTGGAGTTTTCACAGAGCTAATTACCTCAACTTCGCTACCCAGCTCTTCTACCCATGGCGCACGGATAAAGACTGCGCGAAGTTGATGGCCGTCAAAATCTAATTCTGATTCAAATGAATCCACTTGTCGACCAAAGGCATTTCGGCGCACCGTCATATCGATTCCGCCAAAAGTTTCTTGCCCATCAACTCCATCGACTATTCGATCCGCAAGCAGAATCATTCCTGCGCAAGAGCCGTATGTTGGCATCCCTTGCGCAATACGTTTCTTCAACGGTTCGATAAGTCCAAAATTTTTAGCCAAGAGAGCAATCGCTGTTGATTCGCCTCCTGGAAGAATCAACGCCTGAGATTGATCGAGTTCGCTGACGCAGCGTACTTCTAAAGCCTCATGACCACATGCGTGAATAGCCTCAATGTGTTCGCGAAAATCGCCCTGTAGAGCGAGTACTCCAATAATCATTGTGAGCTCCAGCGAAAGTAAGAATTACCAGCCGCGTTCGGCGAGGCGATGCGGTGCTGGAATGTCTGCAACGTTGATTCCCACCATTGCTTCACCCAGGCCGCGAGAAACCTCTGCCAGTACCTTTGCATCTTGGTAGAAGGTAACCGCCTTCACACACGCTGCAGCGCGATGAGCTGGATCTCCAGATTTGAAAATTCCAGAGCCGATAAATACTCCATCGGCACCCATCTGCATCATTAACGCGGCATCGGCAGGTGTTGCAATTCCACCGGCGGTAAAGAGAACAACTGGAAGCTTGCCGGTCTCAGCAACTTCCTTAACGAGGGCATACGGTGCCTGCATCTCTTTAGCGGCGACATAAAGTTCATCTTCACGCAACGATGAAAGTCGACGAATTTCTCCACCAATTGATCTCATGTGTGACATTGCATTTGAGACATCGCCTGTTCCGGCTTCACCCTTTGAGCGAATCATTGCGGCGCCTTCGTTGATACGACGGAGGGCTTCACCTAAATTAGTTGCACCACAGACAAAAGGAATCTTGAACTTCCACTTATCAACATGGTTGATGTAATCAGCTGGCGTAAGTACCTCAGATTCGTCGATGAAGTCCACATTAAGACTTTCAAGAATTTGGGCTTCTACAAAGTGGCCAATGCGCACCTTTGCCATCACAGGGATCCGAACGGTCGCTTGAATCTTTTCAATCATGTCTGGATCTGACATGCGAGCAACTCCACCTTGAGCGCGGATATCAGCCGGCACTCTCTCGAGCGCCATGACAGCAACAGCGCCAGCATCTTCTGCGATTTTGGCTTGCTCAGCATTGACGACATCCATGATGACGCCACCCTTAAGCATCTCTGCCATACCGCGCTTAACGCGTGCTGTACCTGTC
>CANLFL010000110.1 GCA_947489825.1 Candidatus Nanopelagicaceae bacterium | reverse complement strand
TACACGCACAAGTCGCAGCGCATCAACTGGAGTAAGAACGCCAGCAAGGGCTGCTGCAGTGATCTCACCAACTGAATGTCCTGCAACGTATGAGAATTTACCTTCTAGCGCTAACGCACCTGCACTGAGTAACCCTGCTGCAACAATCAGAGGTTGGGCGTTGGCTGTATCGCGAATTTCCTCTGCATCCGCTGTTGTGCCGAGGTGAAACAAATCTAGATCAATCGCTTGCGACCATTGGCGTAGGAGTTCTGCTTTAGAGGGATCCGCAATCCATGGAAGAAGCATTCCTGGAGTCTGCGAACCTTGTCCAGGTGCCATCAATGCGAGCATGGGCACATCTTATTTCATGCAGAGAATTACTACATAGTACTGCGTGTTACTAGCCATACCTGAGCAGAGTGAGCTTCAACAATAACTTTTGATGATGGGAGTGCCAGGCTAGGTTCGTGCTCTGATGTCACATGAGATGCATCAAATATGCATCGAAAAGTTTCGCCCCATGTGTCATCAGGCAAAGTAAATGTTGTTGGTTGCGTTGAAGAGTTAAGGAGAAGAAGCAAACCACGATCAGAGCCAGCATCGATAAATACTGTCAGTGAACGCCTATCGCCGTCGGCCCAGCGTGCAGCGGTCATCTCAAAACCGCTTGCACTGAACCAGGCAATATCCTTTCGATGAGTACCAAGATCAAGAGCGCCCGTGAAAAAATCAGATGAAACATTTACTAGATATTTGCTTCTAATGCTTGCCAACATCGCTACCGCATCATAAATATCTCTCTGGGCTGGATCTAGATCCCAATCGATCGCCCAGCCTCCACCAAAAGTTTCATCTGAATCTGCAATTCCTGAGTGCATATCTCGTGGCATTGAGTAGGCATTATTGGATCCGTTCTGTGAGCGACTTACTTCATCACCCATAGTGATCATGGGTACGCCCGAAGATAACAACAACGTTGCAAGAATTGACTTCTTCAAACTCTGTCGTTTTGCAAGAACGTGAGGATCATCTGTAACGCCTTCAACCCCAGAATTCCAGGATCGATTTTCATTTGAACCATCATGATTGTCTTCTTGGTTAGCAAAGTTGTTTTTTTCTGAGTAGCTAACTAAATCGTTGAGAGTGAATCCATCATGTGCCGTAACGAAATTGATTGAAGAGGTCGGACCACGGTAGTTGAAAATGTCACTCGAGCCGCTGATTCGCGAAGCAAGATCTGCCACGCCCTCGCCATACCCACGTGCAAGATCTGCTAACCAGAATTGCCTCAATGCATCTCGATAAGCATCATTCCACTCGCGGAAAGGATGCGGAAAATCTCCAAGTGAGTATCGCGAGATATCCCATGGCTCTGCAATCATTTTAAAATTTCGTAATACTGAATCAGATTGAATGGCGGACATGAGAGATGAATTAAAGGCCGAAGAACTTGTAAAGAGCGCCGAAGCCAGATCGAACCTAAATCCATCTACTCCAACAACTTCTACCCACCAACGTAACGAATCAACTATCAATCTCACGTCATGCGGTTGGCTAGCGGCAAAAGTGTTTCCGCAGCCAGTTACATCCATATAGTTACCAGCACCATCATTTCGATAATACGAGCGATTATCTATTCCCTTAAAGGAGAACATCGGCCCGCCAACGCCACCTTCTGCAGTGTGGTTGTAGACGACATCAAGAATAATCTCTATTCCAGAGAGATGAAGTTGCTCAATTGACCACTGCAACTCTGAAGTAGAATCTTCGGTTGCTGCATACTCGCTGTGTGGTGCGCTAAATGCTATCGGGTTGTAGCCCCAATGATTTTTTCTACCTCGTTGCCAAATGATGGGTTCCGTAACATACGAATGTAATGGCAATAATTCAAGCGTGGTCACACCTAAAGATTTGAGGTGCGAAATTGTGCTGGGGTGGCCTAGAGCTTTATAAGTACCCCGTTCATTTTCGGGGATCTCAAAATTCTTCGCGGTCAATCCTTGTACATGTGCTTCATAGATAATGGTTCTATTCCACGGAATGTGTGGCCGAACAATGTTTCGAGCTTTGTAATCGGTGACGACAGATAGGGGAACAAAGGGCGCACTATCACGATTGTCGATCACGGTGTTATCACCGCTACCTATTTCATCGGTTGCTACATGAGCGTAAATTTCTGGAACATACTGCAAGGTCCCGTCGAGTTTGTGTGCGTATGGATCGATCAATAATTTTGCCGGGTTGAATCGCGAATCTTGCTCCGGTTGCCATGGTCCGTAGATTCGATAGCCATAACGTTGTCCTGGCCGCACCCCGGCTAAATAACCGTGCCAGATGGGACCATCGCGATGAGCAAGCGCGTAACGAGTTTCGACTAACTTTCCATTAACCTCGTCAAAGAGGCAGAGCTCAACCGCATCGGCAGCATTACTCCAGATTACAAAGTTGGTCCCACCATCTGTGACGGTGGCTCCGAGATGACGGGGATCTGCAGGAAGCATGAGGGGTATCTTGCCGTGTTTCGGATTGTGAATATTGCTACTGATGAGTAACCTAGCCCACATGAAGATTGCAGTCTGCATCAAGCAGGTCCCAGACTCATGGGCAGAGAAGAAGATGGTCAATTCGCGCCTTGATCGCGAAGGCGTTGACGCAGTCCTTAACGATCTTGATGAATACGCAGTCGAAGAAGCGTTGCGCATCGCAGAAGCTCACGGCGGCAATGAAGAAGGTGGCCCACATACAGTCACTGTGATCTCGATGGGACCTGAGCGCGCTACTGAAGCCGTTCGTAAATCACTCTCCATGGGTGTCAATGATGCAATTCTTATTACAGATGCAGCACTGGCCGGCTCTGACGCGCTCGCCACATCGGCTGTGCTTGCAAAGACGATTGCAGATGGCGGTTTTGACCTTGTTATTTGTGGAACCGAATCAACTGATGCGCGTATGAGTGTAATCCCGGCAATGATTTCTGCGCGATTGGGATGGGCACAGATGACATTTGCTAGCAAGGTTGAGGTTGATCCGGCAGCATCTACCGTTGCGATTACTCGCGTGACCGAAGCAGGCGTTGACGAGATCAGCGCATCACTTCCTGCAGTCATTAGCGTTGTTGAAAAGATTAACGAGCCACGTTATCCATCATTTAAAGGGATCATGGCTGCCAAGAAGAAGACGATCGAAACTCGCGACCTTGCAACAGTGGGTGTCAGTGTTGCTAGCGCATGGTCTGAGGTAAAAGATTTTGCGCTTCGCCCTGCGCGAAGTGCCGGCGTTATTGTTACCGATAGTGGTGATGGCGGAAACGCGCTCGCAACATTCCTAGCAGAGAAGAAGTTGATATGAGCACTGTAATTATCCTC
>CANLFL010000109.1 GCA_947489825.1 Candidatus Nanopelagicaceae bacterium | reverse complement strand
ATCTGCTGCCTTTGTAAAGATACCGCCGCCGACGCGCATAAACATCGCGAGCATTGCAGCACCAAAACCGAAACCTTCAAGAACTGTTGGGGCATCTGATTTAAAGATAACAACTGCGCCAGCTGCTCCGATAAGTCCGAGACCAACTGTTGTCATACCAACAACGCCACCTGTGCGGAATGCTATTTGAACTGCATCGGTTGCACTTCCTTGGCGAGCAGCTTCTGCAACGCGAACATTTGCGCGCACGGCCAGCCACATGCCGTTATAACCAACGAGTGCTGAGAATGCTGCACCCATAAGGAAGAAGAGCGAGCGCCCAATCTTGATTGAAAGGGTTTCAGCAGGGAGTGCAAAGAGTAAAAAGAAAACAATTCCAACAAAGTAGGACAAGGTGGTGAACTGGCGCTTGAGGTAAGCGGCTGCACCTTCCTGAACTGCCTCGGCGATCTCAATCATCTTGGCGGTTCCTTCACTTGCTGCCAAGACCCGCCCGCGAAGGAACCATGCGATGGCAAGGGCTGCCAGCGAGATTCCTAGGACCACGTATGTGATGTTGAGTTCTTTACCTACTACTTCGACTGCATTGGCAGCTGCGGCGTTAAAGCGCATCGGTTCTCCTCCGTTGGAGATTTAAGGCCCGCCTGTATGCGGGCACGAGATGTCGGGAATTGTAGGTGTATACCTATTTATTACGCCAACTCCGCAGCACGCGTGAGCGTGAAAAGACCGGGCAAAGGGCTACTTCACCGCCCCTTGAGAGATGCCTGAGATGAACTGCCTCTGCAAAATGAGGTAGAAAATCACGATCGGAAGGACGGCAAGGACCAGACCGGCCATCGCCTGCCCATACTCAATCGAGTACTGACCATAGAAGAGGTAGGTCGAGAGCGGGAGGGTCTGTGACTCTTCGGTAAGGACAAGACGCGGAAGCAGGAAGTCGTTCCAGATCCAGAGAGCATTGATGATTGCCACTGTTGCTGTAATTGGACGCATCATTGGAAAGATGATTTTCCAGAATGCAACCATGTCAGAAGCGCCATCGATTGATGCTGCCTCATCAATTTCTGTCGGAATAGTTGAGATGAAACCGTGATACAAAAACGTAGATAGCGCTACACCGAAACCAATATAGAAGAAGATTAGCGCCGCACGATTATTCCAAGAAACAAAAGGAGCAAAACGTGCCATAAATGGAATCATCAGGGCTTGGAACGGAACAATCATTGAAGTAACAAGAATTAGGAATATGTACTTAGTTGATTTAGATTTTGTGCGCGCTAAGTAATATGCCAACATTGATGAGAAAATGATAAGTAGTGAAACGCTTAAGACTGTGATGATGATTGAGTTGGTAAGCGAACGGAAGAAGTTCATCTTGGTAAGAGCTTGTTGGAAGTTATCCCACGAAATCGCTGTTGGGAGTGAGAGTGGATTCTCCAGAATCTCAGGCTTTAGTTTTACTGAATTGACAAAGACTAAGAGAAATGGCGTCACGTAAGCGAAGGCAAGGATCGATCCAACGATAAAAGTGGCTCGCTTTGCTAGACGCGCACGTGCACTCATCGTTGCACCTCATATCTCTTAGAGATAGACACTTGGACAAGAGCGGCGATGGCAACCATTAAGAACATGATTACCGCCTTCGATTGTCCCGTTCCAAAGTTTCCATTGAGGAAAGCATCTTGGAAGATATGCATCGAGATTAATTCGGTGGTCCGGAATGGCCCTCCGCCAGTTAGCGCAACGTTGACGTCGTAGGCCATAAAGCCTGCGCGTAGGGTTAAGAAGAGTGCAATTGTGAATGCCTGCGCCATCAATGGAATCTTGATGGCAAGCAAGGTGCGCATAGGTGAAGCACCATCAATTTGAGAGGCTTCAAGTACTTCGGTCTCGATTGAGACAAGACCGGTGATGTATACAATCATCATGTAGCCAGAAGATTGCCACACTGTCACAATAACAAGGGCCCAAAAGGCTTTATTTGTATCTTGTAACCACGATTCCTTGAAGAGCGTCCAGTCATATTTATTAGCTAGGGATACCAGTGCGCTGTTGAAGATGAATTGCCAGATAACACCGAGGATTACACCACCGATGAGGTTTGGTACAAAGAAGAAAGTGCGCAGAATATTTCTGCTGCGAAGCTTAGAAGTCACGATGAGCGCTAATCCAAATGCAACCACATTCACTGCAATAAGTGAGACAACCACAAAAAGTGATGTGAATCGAAGAGTGCTCCAGAATGTTGGATCTTGGAATGATTTTGTGTAATTTGAGATTCCGACAAATTTAGTTGCTTCGAATCCATCCCAATCGGTGAGGGTGTAGTAAAAACCATTTACAAAGGGGACCACAAGAACAATGGTGAAAATTGTAAGAGGAATCGTTGCGAATTTTAGAAACTTTTTCGCATTTCGCGTTTTTCGCACCTTGTCTCCTTCACCGCTCAATTAACTAATAAATCGTGTGCTAAGAAAAATAATCCTGGGACGAGTTGCCTCGCCCCAGGATTATTCTATTTACTCTTTTTTTGACTTGAAAGTGTTTCTACGAAATTACTTCGCAGCTCCACGCCAGGTCTTTACCGAGCCCTTCCATGCAGCTTCTATCGCCGCTGCAAGTTCAGCTGAGCTGATCTTGTCGGTGAAGTACTGCTGCATAGATACCTTTCCAACTGTCTCTTGGAGACCTGCTGGGTAGTAGGTATTAATCCACTCAAGTGTCTTACCTGCGCCAACATATGCTGCGATTTCACGCGCCATGTTTGTAGCTGGTTGAACCTTGAAGCCACTGTAGACAGGGATGAAGCCCATGCCACCCTTTGTTGCAGGGTTAGCGACAGCCTTTTGTCCTGCTGGTGATGTGTAGAGCCATGTTAGGAAGTCGATAGCTCCATCGCGTTCTGCCTTTGTTGACTGCTTTGCGTCAATCATGAAGTAGCCAGGTACGCCGACAGGAATTGAATCATTTCCGTATGCCTTTGCGTCTGTGCTAACTGGAACAGGCATGATGCCGAAATCAGTTCCGACAGCACCCTTAATTAGGTCAGGTTCAGTCCAGTTACCTTGGAACAAGAATCCGTATTCTCCACTTGCAAGGCTTGCAATTGAAGCTGGGTATTCAGTGTCGGTGAGGTTTGTAGTTGAACCGTTGTACTTCTTAAGAAGATCAAATGTTGCAAGCCAGTTCTTGAAGACAGGATCTGCTGAGAGATCCTTCTTTCCATCTGACAATGAATCAAGAACAGCCAAGCGGCCTTCATGAGTCTTTGCTGCATTTGTGTGGTAAATGTTTGTGAAGTGCGCGCCAAGTGACCACCAGATAGCTGAGAAATGAACTGCCTTCTTGCCCTTTGCCTGAAGTGTCTTGAATGCTGCT
>CANLFL010000108.1 GCA_947489825.1 Candidatus Nanopelagicaceae bacterium | reverse complement strand
CGGTGGCCATAAGAACTATCTCCTGTGAGCGTTGGCGTGTGGTCATCCAGAATTGAACCCGTGTAACCATGCTTGTGTAGAGCCTTGATTACTTCGTGTGGCTTGTAATTGCCCTCTCCTAAGAAACATTCCTTGAATAGAGGGAACCTTCCTTCGACATCTCTCAAGTGGATGTAAGCAATCTTATTCTCGGGAGCAAAACGATTAACTGCATCCATCACCGAGTTCTCGCCATCCATTTCAGAAACTGTACCTAGACAGAGTTCTAGCTTGAGATTTGGAGAATCGACAATGTTTACTGCACGCTCTAAGTTATCAACGCTGGTCAAGATTCGTGCAATTCCATGGAGTTCCTCGGCTGGTGGATCATCAGGGTGGAAACAGAGCACTACACCTGACTCTTCGCAGGTCTTGATAATGCCCTTAACGAAATACTCAAAATTCGCCCACATTTCGTCGACAGTTAAAGTCTCAACTCCGAGTTTTACAAATGAACCGCGAGTAAAAGTGTCCTTCAGATTTACATCGCGCTCATCGCGGCGGGCGACCCAGATCTCTGAATCCCTTGTACGGTCCATAACAATTGAATGATCATAAACCGATACATATGAACCGCCGCGACCGAAGTGACCCATATCGGTGCGCCAGACAATCTGCGGCATCCAGTGCATTCCAAGAATCGGGACGCCTGCTTCGCCCATTGCCCTGACAGTACTTTTCATGTTTTCTAACTGCTCTTCACGTCCTGGCAGTCCAAGCATCAATTTGTCATAAAAGTGATTTGGGACGTTTTCAAATGATTCTACTTTTACACCTGCGGCATGTACTGGTGCTAAGAATTCTTTTATGTCGGCTGCGTCCCACTTAACGTCGCCTTTAATATCAGGTGTCTGAAATGACGCTCCTTCGCACCCTAACTGCAATGCGAAATCTAAATACTCTTTATCATTTCCTGGGTGTTGGCCCACAGCTACGCGCATATTCGGACTTGCCATGATCACTCCCCTGGATTATGAATACGGATAAATAGTAGCCCTGGCGATCAAGTAATTGAAGTATCTGAACGTATGGTCATGAGGGGGTAGTAACAAGTATCTTTCTGATATGGCCAAGCGAGTGGGCGTTGCAAGCATTATTCAAGAGACAAATACATTCTCCGCAAATCGCACCACTATGCAAGATTTTGAGATTCAAGGCATCTGGCTCGGCGCCGATGCTGAAACGAAATCACACGGAATGAACATTGAAGTTGCTGGAAGCTTGGAGCGACTTCGCACCCATGGCTTTGAGGCAATTCCGCTCATACGAGCATGGGCTATGTCCAGTGGGGTATTTCTTGATGATGAGTTGGTCAAGATGAAGGCACTGCTAAGGAAACAATTTTCTCCTGCCGGTAAGTTAGATGGACTGATTCTTAACCTTCATGGTGCGCTCGTCAACGAAAGTGACGATCACACCGATGCTCAGATCGCAGAATATGCTCGCGAAATTCTTGGGGCAGATATACCGATTGTGATCACTCACGATCTTCATGCAAATCCATCGCGTCGCATTGTCGCCGCTTCCAACGGCCTTATTGGATTCCGCACCTACCCTCACATTGATCAGGGTGATACAGGTCGACGCGCTGCGGATCTAATGAACCAGTTACTTACGAACAATCGCACACTGGGGACTGTACTCAAGAAGCTCAACATGATTATTCCTGCCGAGACCATGGGCACCAGTGACCAACCACTTCTAGGGATTCGCGAATTAGCTGATTCGCTGATTGATGATGAGATCTTGGATATCTCGCTCTTTCCAGTCCAACCATGGATCGATGTGAGCGAAGTTGGTTTTGGAATTACCGTAGTTCATTCAGGCGATCTCAATCGGGCAAATGAGTGTGCGGAGAAAATTCGTACGGCGTTATGGGAAATCCATAAGGAATTTCAAGCCACTCTCTATTCCGTAGAGGATGCCATCGATCATGCAATCAAGGGTTACCAAGGAAAGATGCAAATGATCGCCCAATCCTCTGATGCACCCACTGGTGGCTCTACCGGAGATGACTCCCGTGTCGTGGCAGCACTTGTGAATCATGCAAGCGACATTCCGAGTGTATGCACTGTTGTCGACGCTCCAGCAGTCAATAAAGCTTTCGCACAAGCAATCGGCGATGAGGTCTCACTCTCGCTCGGATTTACGATCGATCCACGGTGGGGTTCTCCTGTCACCGTTCACGCAAAACTTATCAATAAGGGGCAAGCACCGGTAGTTCTTACCGGACCAGCAATGACCGGACAAGTAGTTTCAATAGGTCGTTGGGTAGTTCTAGAGAGTGCTAATAAAGTAAAAATCTTGGTTTCAGAGAGTGGAACAACAACTTTTGATCCTGCTGGATATGAGATAGCAGGAATCGATTTAGATGAGTGCGTGATTGTTCATGTTCGCTCTCCCCTACTATACAAGTCAGGATTTTCCGGACGCTATGGCCAAGCCTTCTCGCTCGATCTCGATGGACCGACTACTCCAAATATCAAGAAACTAAAGTTCAATAAAGTGCCGCGCCCGATGATTGGTCTAGATGAATTTGATGGAGAGCTCGCAGAGGTAAGCAACGACTAAAGTAATTACTTTAGAGAACGCCGAATTTTGCAAAAGCCTCTGACGGTGGCATGCCCTCGCGGACTGCCTTTCTAAAGTTAGATTCACCCGAATTCTTCTCGATTACCTTCTCAACAACCTTATCGATTGATGCGACTGGCACGATTGTTACTCCATCTATATCGCCGACAATAAGATCCCCCGGATGGATAGATACGCCATCAATGACTCCTGGCACGTTATGTCCAACCACTTCGTAGCGACCATTGATGTTTACTGGAAGCGAACCAGTTCCAAACATTTTAAATCCCAAGGCGCGAGTGCGCACGAGATCGCGGGAAGGTCCATCACCGAGAAAACCAGCGACTTCTTTGAAGTTACACGCGGTAGAAAGTAACTCTCCCCACAGTGCGGCTTTACCGGTGCGACCAGTCGGGGCAACATAAATCTGATCCTTCTGAATTGCATCAATGGTTTTGAGCAATCCAACATATGGAACTTCTGGGAACGAATCCACTTCTTCTAACTGAACCGGAAAGGCATAACCAAGCATGACTCCCTCGCCCGAGAGCATATGGATATCTTCACCAAGAACTTGTTTTCCATAGCCCAGTTCATCAAGACAGTCTGCAGCTAAAGCAGAAGTGAAAATAGTTCTCAGATGTGCGAGATCATGTGACATTAGCTTTCCTTTCCTGAATATCTCTTCGCTTTACTGTAAGCCTATATTGTTAGTCAGGATAGAGATATCCTGTTGGATCGAAATGAGTGGGAATAATCCTTCTGCCCCTAGCGCGCGTTATGAACTGTCAGCCAGGTTGAGCGCACTTTTTCCACGTCTCCTTCAGCG
>CANLFL010000107.1 GCA_947489825.1 Candidatus Nanopelagicaceae bacterium | reverse complement strand
TGTCTGTCCTAATAGTTTGGCGTTATAAGCGTTAAAAGTTGCCCAGGGATCCATCTCTCCTTGTATTACGACTGAATTTGTCTTATCTGAAAGGGCGAGCGAAGTTTGAAAGCGCATCGCTGGATCAAGATATTGCGCCACCGATACTCCAGCAAGTAATTTCAAGGTGGAGGCTGGCTTTCGCATTGCATATCCATTGGACTCAAAGAGTTGTTCACCCGTTGAGGCATCAAAGAGAATCACAGATGGATTCTTTAACTTGGGATCAGCTGCAAGATTGGTAAAGACTGTTGTGGCACGAAGAGGATCAAATGCTAAAACGGGTGCGCTAAAAATCACTCCCAGCGTTAAGGCAGAGATGAGTTCCTTAATAAACCTCGTCTCCACGGTGGCTCCATTCGGTAACCGGATATGCGAATTCTCTTACCTAGTTTAGGGTTATCTCATGGAAATCAAGACCCCTGCAACGATCGGACCTGGAGAATTTTTTCCAGTTGTAGGAGTTGGCCCTCATGAAAAACCATGGCCTACGGGTGATCAATATGATCCTGAGCTACTTGAAAATGGCGATAGACGAAATGTCTTAGATAAATATCGCTACTGGAGCGTTGAAGCAATCGTTGCTGATCTCAATTCAAAGCGTCACGATTTACAGATTGCAATTGAAAACTGGCAACACGATCTCAATATTGGTTCAGTAGTTCGCACAGCTAATGCTTTCAATGTCAGCGCTGTACATATTGTTGGAAAGCGCGATTGGAATAAGCGCGGTGCAATGGTGACAGATAGATATCTCACCGTAATTCATCACCCAACCATCGCTGACTTTGCGACTTGGTGCGGTGAAAACAATCTGCCAATTATTGGCATCGACAATGTTCCATCGTCAAAACATTTAGAGGGTGCTGCCCTTCCAGAAAAATGCGTACTACTCTTTGGCCAAGAAGGAGCTGGCATGTCAGATGAAGGCGTTGCAGTCTGCGAAGTGCTCTATGCCATTGAGCAATATGGATCTACGCGATCAATGAATGCTTCAGCTGCAGGAGCTATTGCTATGTATCACTGGGCGTTGCAGCACTTGCCACGACCTATCTAAGAAAACCTATCTAAAAAAACCTATCTAAAAAAACCTAGTTTCCTAGCGGCTGAAGTTCGACATCTGCGAGAGCTTCGCGCACAGCAACTAAGCGACGCTCAACTTCATCCGCTTCTTCGGTGCGGCCAAGTGCGCGCATTACAACAACCATACGGGTTTCAATATCGAGGATGAATTCAAAGTCCTTAGGCTCATCTTCAGCGATGATCTGAAGTACTCCATCGAGGGTTGCTAAGCCTTCTTCAAGCTTTCCAAGAAGGATCTCAGCTTTGCCATATTCAAAGAGTGCGAAAGTCTCACGACGATGATCGTGTGCTGTCTCAAATACATCCACTGATTTGCTTGCAGCTAGGAGAGCTTTTTCGCCATCACCCAACCAGTTGTAGCACGATGCAATCTTCTGATCACAGCGTGCAACGTGAAGTACTTCTTTCTCGCTCTTAAAAATTCTGCGTGCCTCTATAAATGCTTCAAGTGCATCGTCATAGTGCTTGAGTTCACGGTGGGCCATTCCAAGAAGGTGAAGATCATTTGCTGCACCAATTTGATTTCCATCAACTAGATGCTCTTGCGCGCACTCTGACATTGTGGCAATTACATCGTCATACTTCTTTGAGCTGTACCACCACTCACCTAAGGTGCAGGCAAGCTCTAGCGCAATGGGAGATTTACTCTCGCGCAGAAGTTCTACCGCCTTGCTCATTGCAGTTGCTGCTTCATCGATGCGCTTGAGTTGATTGAGGTTGTAACCAATTGCAGAATATGCCTGCGCTAAACCTTCACTTGGTGCACTTGCGCCCATCTCGGCGTAAATATCGCGAGCAGTTTCAGCTAGTGCGAGCGCTTCGTCGTATTGGCCACGTGCAAATATGCGAGCGCTGAGTTCGTAATAAGTCTCTGCGCGATCTTCGCCTTCGGTCTGCGGGATGCGATCCCACAACATCTCTTCGGTAACAATGTCGTTGCGATCGTCGCGATCATCCTGGTTGTCATCACTGCTCATGAAAACCTCCCCGTCGTAGGACCTGCCTTGCAAGCGCACTGTATCCCTGCTCACAGCCCTTTGCAGGGGAATTCCCCTTGTGTGAAAGCGAACTCCTCATTCAAATGGCAGATGCGAATCGTTTGCATTAACCTTTACCCATGCATATCCCTGATGGATTCATCGATATCCCGACCTCGGCCGCCTTCGCCGCCCTGTCGGCTGTAGGCGTGGCAGCGAGCCTCAAAGGCGCTGCACGCTCACTCGACGAGAAGACCGCGCCCCTTGCCGGCCTTACCGCAACATTTATCTTCGCTGTTCAGATGCTCAACTTCCCTGTCGCAGCTGGAACAAGTGGCCACCTTTTGGGTGGAGCCCTGGCTGCAATTTTAGTTGGGCCCTATGTTGCAACGCTCTCTCTGACGGTGGTCTTACTGATGCAGGCGCTGCTCTTTGCAGATGGTGGCCTCAGTGCAGCAGGTTTAAATATTTTCAATATGTCACTTCTCGGTGTGTGGTTTGGATACGGAGCATTTTTACTTGCTAAGAAAATGCTTCCCAAGAATAAAGTTTCGATCACAGCCGCTGCAGCATTTGCAGGTCTTATCTCCGTGCCAGCTGCCGCACTTGGCTTTACCTTGCAGTACGCACTTGGTGCAACCGCTACTTTTTCAATAACCACAGTTCTTACCGCAATGGTTGGAACTCATATCCTCATCGGAATTGGTGAAGCAATTATCACTGGGCTATCTGTAAGTGCGGTGATGGCAAGCCGACCAGATCTAGTTTTTGGATATCGCGGGGCGAAGAAAAATCTAGAAATCCGTCAGGGTTGAAATGAAGAATCGTTTAGTTGCAGCTGGACTTGTGCTCTCACTTGTACTTGCAGGTGGAGCATCTTTCTACGCATCTTCACAACCAGATGGTCTTGAAAAAGTCGCCGGCGATGTTGGCTTCTTAGATTCAGCTCAAGAGAGCGCCGTCGAAGATAGCCCGCTTGCAGGTTACGGAGTAGCAGGAGTTGAGAACGAAAGAATCTCAAACGGTCTTGCTGGTGTCGTTGGCGTTGTATCGACTGCCGCAATTTCTTTCGGCCTCTTCTATGCACTGCGCCGTTTTAAAAAGGATCAGCCATAAACGCCAAAGTGGAGCACCAGCATCATCATGGTCATGATGTGGGTGAACGCCTCTATATCCATCGCCACTCTTTAGTTCATCGCCTGCCCTCACACGTAAAAATAGTGGCTGTTTTAGCCTTTATTGTGGTCTCGGTTGCCACCCCGATCACGCGCTGGCAAGCATTTATCGCTTACTTCCTCGCGATCTTTGTCGTATCTCTCGTAGCAAAAATCCCAACTTTAACTTT
>CANLFL010000106.1 GCA_947489825.1 Candidatus Nanopelagicaceae bacterium | reverse complement strand
GCCACCGACTGCGTAAACCTCGGTGATTCCAAGAAGTGCACACGTTGCAAGAATGGTTGGGTGCGGCAATCCCCCATGGTCTTTCTGTGGTGGCGAAGCAACTGCAATACTTTCAACTTTTGCGATCTGGGCTGGAATGACATTCATCATCACACTTGATGGATAGACAGCGCGTCCACCTGGTACATAGAGACCGACGCGATCAACAGGGACCCAACGCTGCGTAACAGTTCCGCCATCTACAACTTTCGTAGTGTGTGGCTCGCGCACTTGATCGTTATGAACTTTACGAATTCGTTCGATCGAAATTTCTAAGCTGCGACGAATCTCAGGATCAAGATCGGCCAGAGCCGCATTCAACGCACTTTGTGGAACTCGGAGAGACGGTGGCCGTACGCCATCGAATTCCTCACCCAGAGCGTAAAGATCCTCTACTCCACCATTTTTCACACGGCTCAAAATAGGTGCGATCAACTTCATCGCTTCATTGACATCAAGGGTTGCGCGAGGCAAGAGGTCTTGGACCTCGGCCTTGGAGTGGCGAACACCGCGCAGATCAACTCTTCGAATCACTGGCACAGTCTACTTTGAGCAGCCACTCGGATGAGGCGTGAATTCGCGTGATCAGCTACGTACGAGGCAATCTGGTCCGAGAATGCTCTTGAGGTCAGCGCTCAGACTTGGCGATGATGTGACGAGAGCGTCAATCTTCATTGTGGTGCTCTTACCTGAATCTTCAATATGGAGATGTACTTCACGTTTGCCAGGATGCGACCTAAGAATCTCTTTCACTCTTTCAACAATGGGCGGAGTGCACTGCGAAATTGGAAGTGAGATCAGCAATGGACCTACTGGCCCGCTAGATATATCGAGTGAGGACATTTCAACTGCGCTAAATCGCACTTGCTCATCTCTGCGATCAACTCGACCACGAATAGTGACGATGCGATCTTCTACAAGAGTGAGTGCGTACTGAATATAAGTTTTGGCAAAGAAGAGAACTTCTAGTGAACCCTCAAGATCTTCGACGGTGACGATCGCCCAGGAAGATCCAGTGCGCGAAACTTTTCGTGAAATCCCAGTAATCAATCCACCGATCGTGACAAATCCATCGTGTACTCCCCCGTCATCGACAAGGGCGCTGATAGACATATCTGTATTCGAGCGAAGAATATGTTCCACACCCAATAGCGGATGATCTGAGACATAGAGTCCGAGCATTTCGCGTTCAAATGCAAGGAGCGTGGACTTATCCCACTCTCCTTGAGGAATCTCAATTTCAAGACCACTCATGGCTGAGCTACCAATATCTCCAAAGAGATCAAATTGACCAATGGCCTCTGCTCGTTTGCTCTCGATCACAGCATCGATTGCCTCAAGGTGAATGGCAACGAGTGCTTTTCGATGATGGCCAAGATCATCAAATGCCCCCGCTTTGATCAGAGACTCAATAGTTTTCTTATTACAGACCTGTGCATCAACTTTGGCAAGAAAATCTCCAAAGGATGCAAAATTTCCTTTAACTTCACGTGCGCTCTTAATCGATGCGACTACGCCTTCGCCCACATTGCGAATAGCGGCAAGGCCGAAGCGAATGTCTTTTCCGCGTGGGGTGTACTCAGAATTTGATTCATTGACATCTGGCGGCAGAACGTTAATTCCCATCCGTCGACACTCTGAGAGATAGAGCGCTGATTTATCTTTATCATCACGAACGCTTGTAAGAAGTGCTGCCATGTACTCGGTGGGATAGTTTGCTTTGAGATAGGCAGTCCAGAACGAGACAACTCCATAACCGGCTGAGTGTGCGCGGTTAAATGCGTAATCGGAGAATGGAATAAGAACTTCCCAGAGTCTCTTTATAGCAGCATCGCCAAATCCATTAGCTTTCATTCCTGCTTCAAATGGAATGTACTCAGTATCTAGAATCTCTTTATTCTTCTTTCCCATCGCCTTACGCAAAAGATCTGCGCGACCGAGGGAGAAACCAGCCACCTTCTGGGCAATTGCCATTACCTGCTCTTGATAGACGATAAGGCCATAGGTATCGCCCAAAATATCTGCCAACGGAAGATGAAGTTCGGGGTGGATTGCTTCAACTGGCTTGCGGCCATTTTTACGGTCTGCATAGTTGTTATGTGCGTTCTCACCCATAGGGCCAGGGCGATAGAGCGCAATCACAGCTGAGATATCTGCAAATGAATCTGGCGACATACTGCGAAGAAGAGCGCGCATTGGCCCACCGTCGAGCTGGAAGACGCCTAACGTGTCGCCTCGTCCGAGCAATTCAAATGTCTTGGCATCACTGAGCGGCAAATCCTCAAGAACCACATCAACGTCGAGGTTGAGTTTTATATTCTCTAGTGCATCATCTAAGACGGAGAGATTTCGAAGTCCCAAGAAATCCATCTTAAGCAGGCCAGTTGCTTCACATGCGCCCATATCAAATTGAGTAATGATCGCACCATCGGCTTCACGACGATGAATCGGAATAACATCAAGTAGTGGTTCGCGCGAAAGAATGACGCCAGCAGCATGAACGCCCCACTGGCGCTTAAGTCCTTCTAATCCACGAGCAAGATCTACAACGCGCTTGGAGTCGACATCGGTTTCATAGAGTGTGCGGAATTCTCCAGCCTCTCCATGTCGAGGGTCATCCTTATCAAATATTCCACCGAGAGTGATGTCTTTGCCCATAACTGAAGGCGGTAGAGCTTTGGTGAGTTTTTCACCGATAACGTATGGATATCCGAGAACGCGCGTGGCATCTTTGAGTGCTTGTTTAGATTTAATTGTTCCGTAGGTAATGATCTGAGCAACACGGTCATCACCATACTTCTGTGTTGCATATCGAATCATCTCTGACCTACGACGTTCATCGAAGTCGAGATCGATATCTGGCATCGAGATTCGCTCTGGATTGAGGAAGCGCTCAAAAAGTAGCCCGTGTTCGATGGGATCTAGTCCGGTGATACCAAGTGCGTAGGCAACAAGTGAACCTGCAGCAGATCCACGACCAGGACCTACACGAATTCCAACTTCACGCGCATGCGAGCAGAGATCTGCAACCACGAGGAAGTACCCGGGAAATCCCATCTTGATCATTACATCGAGTTCATAATCCAGTCGAGAAACATGTTCTGGTGTTATGCGATCTCCCATTCGTTTCGTTAAGCCCTCATGAGAAAGAGTTCTAAGCCAGGAATCTTCAGTCTGGCCGGCTGGAACTTCAAATTGAGGTAAAAGATTTTCGCCTTCGCGCAGTGTGACGTTGCAACGCTCTGCAATAAGGAGGGTGTTATCGCATGATTCAGGAATATCTCTAAAAAGCTCACGCATCTGCGCAGCAGTTTTTACATAGAACTCACTATTGTCGAATTTAAAGCGCTTGGGATCAGCCAAAGTTGATCCAGATTGAACACAGAGAAGAGCTTCGTGTGCTGGTGCATCTTCGTGGAAT
>CANLFL010000105.1 GCA_947489825.1 Candidatus Nanopelagicaceae bacterium | reverse complement strand
TGAATGGTTTATTGGACTCTGCCGAGCGCTAACAATTACGCCCTCTAAGTTACCTTCTCCTACAAAACTTTACGGTTATCTAGAAAAGCTTTCGCAGATTCCGTTTTCTCCTCCCAACGTTGGCGGATGGCCAGTTGATCAAGCATGGTTGAGCTCAGCTAGTGCTCAATACCGGGTCTCTTTTGCCACATCCCTTATTGGGCAAGCAGATCTCAGTGAATTGACTGCTATCTCTTCTGTGCGACGTCCAGCATATTTGGCCGATCTCTTAGGTGTTGTTGAATGGAGTACCCGCACCTCATATGCAATGCGAGGTGTGCGCGATAATCCACAAAAACTTTTAATGACCGCCGTCTGTAGTCCCGAATATGTGGTGAGCTTATGATCGATTTACCTCGCGTACCTGGCCAAGAGTTGGGAATGTCTAGAGTTACTCGCAGACAGTTCCTTAAATATTCGGGTGTTGTAGCAGCAGCTGCGGCACCAATGCTCACTGTTGACCAAATAGCGGCAGCTGCCGTTGCTAGGCCACTGCCTCTTGGAACTCCGATCCTTGTTGTTGTCACGCTCTATGGTGGTAATGATGGTCTTAATACTGTTATTCCTTTTCAAGACTCTGCTTACTACAGCGCGCGCCCAGATTTAACATATAAGCCAGAGACTCTGCTTCCTCTCTCATCTGATCTTGCACTGAACGCTTCGATGACCGGAATTAAATCTCTATGGGATGCAAATAAAGTTGCAATCGTTCGTGGTGTTGGTTATCCAAAGCCTGATCGTTCACATTTTTCTTCAATGTCAATTTGGCAGACTGGTTCACCTGGCGCGCACTTAAATACCGGATGGCTCGGACGTTGGCTTGATACGCAGACCATCGATCCGATGACTGCAATTAGTTTGGGTGGAGTATTACCTCCACTACTTGTCGGTGCAAAGCAGAGTGGATCAGCGCTTCCTCTCGGTGGTCTCGCGATTCCGCAAGGAGTTATTGGAACCGCTTGCCAGCGCTTATCGATGCCATCATCGGGTGATAATTCTTTAATGGCAGCTGCCGCAACATCAATGCGAAACCTCTTTAACGTCTCAGGAACTGTCCAACCTATCTTGGCAAAACCCGCACCTGTCGCTGAAGATTTGCCAACTATCTCTGGTGGAAATGCTGGAGGAGATACAAATCTTTCACAACAACTCAATGTTGTAGCAAAGCTCATTGCAGCAGGTTCACCAACGCGCGCATGGTCAGTCTCACTCGGTGGATTTGATACCCACGCCAATGAGGCAAATGCGCAAGCACTACTTCTTGGAACTGTCTCAAAAAGCATCACGACATTCTTAAGTCAGATGAAGGCATCAGGACGATCACAAGATATAACCGTTCTTGTTTACAGTGAATTTGGACGACGTGTAAAGGCAAATGGATCCGACGGAACCGATCACGGATCTTCTGGTCCTGTCTTTCTTATTGGTGATCGCGTCAACGGTGGTTTCTACGGAGATCAACCTTCACTTTCAAAACTTATTGATGGAGATTTATCGGTGACGACAGATTTTAGAGATGTCTATTCATCAGTTCTTGAGAAAGTATTAGGCGCACCTTCAGAGAAGATTCTCGCCAATTGGAAGGGGCGAGTAACCGCTCTTAAAGGTTAATTATTTTCTTTGTAGATAATTACTTGTGATTTCTTACGTAGCTCCAGCGATTTTGGTGGGTTCTCTATCAAGAGTGCATCTACTTCAATGCGAAGTTTTGCAACTTCAAGAGCCATATTTGCCATCGCTGATTCCAGTTCGATAATTCTCTTGATGCCTGCGTGATTAATACCTTCACCGATTAATCTTTGAATCGTGCGTAGAGATGCGATATCGCGCAACGAATATCTACGATTGCGTCCAACTGTGCGAGAAGGTGAGACAAGTCCAATTCGATCATATTGGCGCAGGGTTTGCGGGTGTAACCCGGAAAGCTCGGCGGCAACTGAAATAACATAAAGGCCAGCAGCCTCGTCTATCTCTTCGCGCTTATCTTCACTCATTGCGATGCCTTCGCTCTAAATTCCATCCGTACATCCTGGCTTGCAGTTGCATCGGCAAATTTCTTAAGTGCTTCGCTTGCTTCGACTTCGATCTTCTGCGGAACTTGTACATCAATCGTTGCAAGAAGATCTCCGGTTACTGAACCCTTCTTGATTCCGCGACCTTTAACGCGAAGTGTGCGGCCATTAGGTGTTCCAGGAGCAAGGCGCACAGTTACTTCGTCACCATCAAGAGTAGGAACTTTAATATCAGCGCCAAGTGTTGCTTCAACAAAAGTTACAGGAAGTGTTAAAAGAATATTCTCACCCTTACGAGAGAAAATTGGATGTGGCTTTACATGGAGCAAGATAAAGAGATCACCTGGCCCAGCTTCACCGGGAGCACCTTTTCCTTTAACGCGAATCTTTGCTCCATCGTTGACGCCTGCAGGTACGCGCGCAGTAATTGTCTGCGTTCTGCCGTCATCGCCGGGAATTTTTAGCCCTAGCGTTGTTCCAATAATTGCTTCTTTAAATTTAATTGTTGCTTCGGTTTGTAGATCTTGTCCTTTACGTGGACCGCGACGAATTCCGCCACCACTAAACAAATTGGCAAAGATGTCATTAGGGGATCCGCCACCGAAGAGATCGGCGAAATCTCCCCCACCTTGGCCACCCATGGGTGCGCGGAATCCACCGCGTTCAAAGAGTGAGCGCGCTTCCTCGTATTCAGCGCGCTTTTTAGAATCCGACAAGATGTCATAAGCCTCGGAGACTGCCTTGAACTTCTCTTCAAGTTCATCATCGCCTTTAGTTTTATCTGGGTGTAACTCACGCGCTAAAGAGCGGTACTTCTTCTTTATCTCTTCGCTTGAAGCTTTCTTATCGACACCAAGAATCGCGTAGAAGTCCTTCTCATAGAGATCTTTGGCAGCCATGAGTTATTCCGCGGACGGGATTTCTTCTGGATCGGTCACACCTACGCGAGCTGGACGAAGGATGCGCTCTTTAAATTTATATCCAGGTTGCAAAATTTTGGTTGCAGTAGATGTTGTGGCGTTAGGGGAGGTGTCATGAAGCAACGCCTCGTGAATTTGTGGATCGAAGAGATCACCTTCTTGGCCGTACTTGGTAAGTCCAATGCGATCAGTAGTTGCTTCGATTTGATCAGCAACCGCCTTGAAACCACCGGTCAATTCACCATGTGATTGTGCGCGCTCGATATCGTCAAGAACGGGAAGGAGTTCAATAAGTACAGAACTAATTGCAAGTTCATGAGCAAGGGAGCGATCGCGATCTACTCGCTTCTTGTAATTTGCATACTCTGCCTGAAGGCGCTGTAGGTCTGCAGTAAGTGCGCTCACTGGGTCAGTTTCCTGACCCGGCTCCGCAATACTTTCTTCGGTTGTTTTAGCAGCTTCAGTGACTTCAGTTGCAAGATCTTCTGACATTAGTT
>CANLFL010000104.1 GCA_947489825.1 Candidatus Nanopelagicaceae bacterium | reverse complement strand
TTTGAGCCAATTACCGTCACCTCCCACACCTCTTGGAGTATTTGGATGGCTCTCAGATTTTGGTGACAAGAAGTGGTACCGAGTTAAGAATATCGATACGAATATCGTCTTCGAGATCGAGTGGGAGTCAGAGTTCTTAGACTTTGCCTGGTTCTGGCTAGAGTTTAACAATAATCAAGGTTCTCCCTGGTTTGGCAACGTCCGCACCTTTGCAATCGAACCTTCAAGCACTCAGACCAGTGGCAAGAATCGTAGGAGTATTTTGCAGCTTCGAGGAAATCAAGCAACAACCATCAATCAGAAAATCACAATTACAAGCTAATTCCAAGAAAGGAAATGGGAAAAATGCGTCCAGGTTTCGGTCAGTTTCAAGTCGCATCTGAGGAGTACCTCCTTTTTGCACAACAGTTTGGTGCAACCGATATTCTCCTTAATACACCCCTTATTCCTGGTGATGGCGGAAAATGGAATTTGTCTGATTTAGTCAAACTTCGACTTCGCGTAGAACAATTTGGAATGAAACTCACAGCGCTGGAAAATGTGCCTACTAATTTCTATGACCATATTATGTTGAATGGTCCAAGGCGTGATGAACAGATAGAAAATATGATTTCTACTGTACGCAATATTGCGAGGGCTGGAATTCCAATTTTTGGGTATAACTGGATGCCATCTCATGTTTGGCGTACGCCGCCCCAACAAATTCGCGGTGGGGCTCTCGCTACGGCTTATGACCACGCGCTAGGTTCTACGTACCCGCTCACACACGATCGCGAATATAGCGAGGATGAGATGTGGAGCAACCTTGAGTATTGGATAAAAATTATCACTCCGGTTGCTGAGGAAGAAGGTATTCGCCTAGGAATTCATCCTTGCGATCCGCCAGTTGAGAAACTAGGTGGGATCCCGCAATTACTGCGAAGTTTTGACTCATATAAGCGTCTTATTGAGATTTATCCGAGTGATTCAAATGGAATTGAGTTTTGCCAGGGAACTTTCTCGGAGATGAAAGATGATATCTACGAGATGATTGATTACTTTGCTTCGCGCAAGAAGATTTTGTATGTGCATTTTAGGAATGTATCTGGCAAGGTCCCAAATTTCTATGAAGAATTTGTAAACAATGGTTATGTAGATATGTATAAGGCCATGAAGATTTATCATAAGCATAATTTCGATGGATTCTTTATCGATGATCATGTGCCACACACACATGGCGACACTCCGTGGGGCCATCGAGGACGAGCTTTTGCAAACGGATATATTCAAGCGATGATTGAGGCGGTGAAGAAGAGCTCATGAAGATACTTATTACCGGTGCGGTTGGTCTGATTGGAAAAGAAGTCACCAAGGGTTTGGTGGCAGCTGGGCATGATGTTTTAGCGACTGATCTGGTCAAAGATGATCTCTCGCCAGCCCAGAAATTTGTAGTGGGCGATCTTGTATCAGATGAGTTTATCTCGCAGCTAGATTTTCATTGTGATGCCATAGTTCATCTTGGTTCGATTCCAAGACCAGGCATCGAATCGGATGAAAAAGTATTACATAACAATGTGATGGGCACCTATCACGTCTTCGCTAACGCTGTAGAAAACAATGTGCCACTTGTCATTTATGCATCAAGTCTTTCCATCTATGGATTCGCTTGGTCGACCGGGACATCACCCGACTATGTCCCTGTTGATGAGAAGCATCCGTTGTACCACTTTGAAAGCTATGCGCTATCAAAGGAAGTAAATGAACGCTCTGCTGATATGTGGGCGAACCGAAGTAAAACCGCATTTGTCGGCCTTCGAATCCCGCACACCCATACAAATTTGGTATTCACTGAGTTGGCCCAAAAAATGCGCGAGAGGGATAAGGCGATTCTTGAACAAGGAGCCAGAATTTTCTGGGCGTACTTGGATTTGCGTGATGCGGTACAAGGGATTTTGACTGTGATTGATAAAGGTGCGCAGGGCTCTAAAACCTACAACTTTGCTGCTCCAGATACCTACGCACCAAAACCTACGCGTGAAATGATGGCGGAGTTTCATCCCACTTCAAAGATAGCTTCGTCCCTATCCGGGTACGACTCCATCATTGATTGTTCAGAGTGGCACGCAGATTTTGGTTATGAACCACAACATCTGCTGGAACGGCCACAGTAACTAATTGGCTTTAAGGCGCAGTCTTTGCCAATTCAGCGGTTGGTGGGCGAGAAACAATTACGTTGGCTCCACTTATTGAGTACGCCCCGGCTGCATGCGGAATTACTAGCGCGTCACCTTTAGTGATTTGTATTGCGGGAGCGCTAGCAAAAGTAATTTCGCCGGCACCCTTTAGGACTAGCGCGATTGCAAAGCCAGCTTCGAAATCACCAATGCCAGGGGCCAAGTGCGCTCTGAAATAGCCATCTGCTTTGATTGGCAGGACAGAACGGAGTGCTCCACCTGAAAATACATTACGCATGACAAGTGAATCGAATTCGGAATCACTTAATGGATCCAACATCAACGCATCCGTCACCGTTTCAAAGCCAAGACCTAAGTGTCCATCTTTAATTCCATCGACTGCAAAGCCTTCCCATTCGAGAAGTGCTGATAGATCGGTAGGTTCTTGTAGCTCGAGGACGAAGATTCCAGAATCAATAGCGTGCGCAACGCCAGCAGGGACAAGAATCGCATCCCCAACTGAAACTTCAGAGCGACGAAGTGAAGCTAAGAGCGCTTGCGAATCTTGATTGCGCACTAATTCGAGCAACTCTTCTTTCTTCTGCGTCTTTTTAAATCCAAGGCCAACACCTGCACCAGCTGGTGCTTCCAAAATTATCCATGCTTCAGTTTTGCCGTGATCAAGTCCCAGATGTTGCTTAGCAAATGCTTTATTTGGGTGAAAGTGCACAGGCAATCGTTGATCCGGATCAAGTAATTTAACGAGTACTTCAATGCTTAACCCAAAGTTATCTATATGTGCTTGCCCCAACCAACTCACGGGATTTGCAGCAATTGCATCCTTGAGAAATGTTCCATCAGGAAGTTTCGATAGCCCTTGTTCAGCCTCACCAAATCGCGTTGTAACAGAACCAATCCATTCCTCTGGTCGCATTGGTCCACCAGGTCCGTGACGCAGTGCGCCGATTCGATCTCCACCACGATAGAAGTGATCAAATTGATTAGACGGTAACTTTGCAGGAACTACCTTGTTCTCAGACATAGAGTTAAGAATATCCCTCTATCCAATAGACTGCGGCCATGGCTCATTACAAGGTAGCAATCGTCGGTGCAGGACCTGCCGGCTACTTTGCCGCCCAAGCGCTGCAGAATCTGCAGAGCGAAGAGCTGACATTTTCAATCGATCTGATCGAGCGCCTACCAACGCCTTGGGGTTTAGTGCGAAGTGGTGTCGCCCCTGATCATCCAAAGATTAAGACTGTGGCGAAGGTCTTTGAGAAGATTGCAAATAGTGAAAACTTTAGATTGTTTGCAAACGTTGAAG
>CANLFL010000103.1 GCA_947489825.1 Candidatus Nanopelagicaceae bacterium | reverse complement strand
GCTAAGGGTTTTGATATTGCCCTTGTTGCACGTAATGAGGCCCGACTTCACGAGAGAGCGGCTGCGTTGCGCGAGAAGTACGGAGTCCAAACTTTTATCCTTCCTGCAGATCTTGCGACTGCTCAAGGATGCGCATCAGTTGAAGAATATCTCCAAGAATTTGAAATTGAGGTGCTGATCAATAACGCAGGTTTTGGAATCAATAAAGCATTTACTGCAAGTGATTTAGCTGCAGAGCAAGATTTACTTGATGTACTTGTTCGCACACCGATGCGATTAATGCATGTGGTCTTGCCAAAGATGAAGGCACGCAACAGCGGCACTATTATTAATGTTTCATCGATTGCAAGTTTTATAGCTGGTGGAACTTATAGCGCTTCTAAATCGTATTTGACTGTTCTCTCAGAATCTCTTCACACAGAACTTCGCGGAACGGATATAAAGATCAGTGCACTCTGCCCGGGCTTTACTCGAACTGAATTTCATCAGCGTGGCCGTATGAAGATGAAGGGCTTGCCAGAATTTATGTGGCTTAACTCTGACCAGTTAGTGGCCACTGCCTGGTCAGATGCTCAGTCAGGTAAAGCTGTCAGCGTTCCAGGATGGCAATATAAACTTTTGGTCGGAGTTATCTCCAGCACTCCTCGTCGATTTGTCCGCAAGATCGGGATGAATCTGCGTAAACGCCAACGCTGACTCTCACAGGATTTTCACTGAATTTGCCTCTACCTTAGATAGAATCACCACATTATCTATGGAGGTATTTCATGTTTCGCAAGGTACTCGCCGCATCCACTGCAGCACTACTCGTTTCCCTTACTCTCAGCGTTGCTCCAGCAAGCGCGGCTGTAAAGAATGGAACCCCTTGCTCTAAAGCAGGAGCCACAACAAAATCTGGTGGTTCAACCTTCAAGTGCACAACATATGCGTTGATAAAGAATTCAAAGCTCTCATGGCGTACGACAGATTGCATTACTACTGTCAATGCCTACTTAAAGACAAACTCATCAGTAGCTGCGGCAAAGTCTGAGACAGCAATGACTGTCGCGACCTTAGATGAAGCTATTGCAAGCCTTCAGGAGTCAGTGACAGCACTTACTCCAGCGGTGGCTGCAGATGTCAAAATTGAGACCGATCGAATCGCTGCAATCAAGGTAAAACTCAATGCGATGAAGGCTGACTCAGCAAATTTGGTGAAGAATGCAAAGAATATAAAGGATTATGAGACAGCAATCTCATGGCGCGAAATCACAGTGAAACGTCTCAACAGCCAAATTACAGCCTTCACTTCGAAGATAAAGAAGATGCAGAACGAAAAGAGCGCAGCTAATAACAACCTTTCGCTCATTGAATCTTCAGCAAGTACAGCGCTGATGACTGCAAAAACTATCTGCGGTTAATTAACCAATAGTTACTACTAAAGCAGTTGCCTTAACGGGCAGCTGCTTTAGTGCTGTTGTGGCAGGTCCGATGAGATTCTTACCGGCTAGCGTAAAAGTTGCTTGATGTACTTGACATTGCCATTGATTACCAGTCTGAACAAGTTCGCCACCTTGGTGTGTGCAGAGAAGGTTTACTGCGGTGTAGCTCTTGACTGAAGTGCGCACCAGTGCGATTGAACGTCCCTGCACATCGTCGATGCGAACGACACCGCCAACTTTCTTAAGGGCAGGATTAGATTTGAGAGTTACTTGAACTTTTCCATTTGATAAGACTTTGACGCCAGTTGCAGCAACTGCACTCTCTGCTGAGGTAAAGATGCCAACACCAATAAGTGAGAGGGCACATAAGGCTGTGCGGCGAGAAACACCTGACTCTTCTATCTCTTGGGCCATCTCAGGCTTCCCCTATTCATCATCACTGTAGTGGATACGAGACTTCTTTGGGTGCAAACTTACCCGATCATGCGGTGGAGCGCACTTGGAATTTTTATCATCCACCTCGGAATACGCTCCCTATCCAATGGCTCGCACATTTGGATAGATCTCATTGGTTACAACCTCATCGCTCTCGTGGCATGTGTTGCACTCTTTGCCTCGCCGCGGCATAACGATCCACTGGCGATCGCATTCTTAGTATGCGCAATCGCAAGTTGGACATGTGGCTCAACGCTCTCAAGTTTTAGCCAGTTTTATACTCTGCCATCCTCAACTGATTATCTAGCCAATATTTCATACATACTCTTCTACCCATTCGCACTCTTGGCCATTCCTCGAATCTTAAATAAGAGAAAATCACTCTCAGTTACTGAGATGCTTGATGCTGCAATCTTTGGTCTAGGGCTGACATCAATTGCAACAGCACTGATCTTCTCGCAAGTGATCTCAGTTGGTAGCGGGCAGAGTTTCTTTGAGCTCTTCTATCCCATCTGTGACTTAGCCCTTCTGATTACTTTGGCGATCGCATCAATTACACAAATCATCAATCGTCGATTTCTACTTCTAGCCTTTGGATTCTTTATCTATCTTCTCTTTGATTACCTCTATCTCTGGAAGAGTTTCCAAGGAAGTTACCAATTTGGAACAGTCTTTGATAACGGGTGGCTCCTTGGAATCATTCTGATCTCCCAATCTCTCTGGCTCTCACCGGCGATAACGCGCGAGTTTCTCCCGATACATCCAGCATTTATCGCACTCTCGATCTTTATCAGTCCATCACTCCTCGCAATGATGGCGCTACGTCCCGGAATCTTTCCTTCCTACATAGTCTTTCCTACGATTACCACACTCTTTCTCGCCTTTATTCGCATGACAGTGAGCCTGCGTCAAGCAAGTGCTCTCGCTGATGAAAAAACTTTGGCGCGTACCGATGAGTTAACAGGGCTACCTAATCGACGGAGACTCATTGCAGCGCTCAGCGAATTTTCAGAGGTGGAAGGTGCGCTGATGTTGCTTGATCTCGACGGTTTTAAGCAGGTGAATGATCGCTCGGGACATAGAGCTGGTGACCAAGTACTTATTCAAGTGGCGGCCAGGTTTGCACGAGTTCTACCTGAAGGTGCACTGCTGGCACGCCTTGGCGGTGATGAATTTGGGATATTGCTGGCAGGTTCAAAGAGTGCGACTCAGGAAATCGCGCAAGCGCTACAAGCATGTGTGAGCTATCCATTTTTAATTGATGGAGAAAAAATCTCAGTGGGTGTAAGTATTGGTCGCGTTGATAGCAGCGAGGGCGGCGATCTCTTGGCTAAGGCCGACGCCGCGATGTATCGCGTGAAGAGATCTATTAACTCTTAGCTGGCTTCTCGGGCTTCTCGGGCTTCTCGGCTTTGATCTCTTGTAAGCGAGCAAGTGATTCCAGACGCTCGAGAGCATGATCAACTATTCGTTCTGGATAATTGTGTGAGTAACCATCAAGATAGAGCCATGGCTCATTAATCTCAGCAGCAGAGAGATGGGCTAGCTCTGGAACATACTTGCGAATATAGGTGCCATCTTCATCAAAGCGACGACCTTGTTCGATGGGATTAAAGTCTCGGTAATACGGTGATGCGTCTGTGCCGGTACCTGCAGTCCACTGCCATCCATGTGCGTTCGATGCCACGTCATAATC
>CANLFL010000102.1 GCA_947489825.1 Candidatus Nanopelagicaceae bacterium | reverse complement strand
GCTGTCAGTGCAACTTCGGATGCTAGCGCTTCGAATTTACGAACAAAATATGCCAGCGCTTCTTCAGCGCTCTTACCTGGATATGAACCGACTGCTTTTTCGCCAGCTGATGTGCGGACATATACGGTTCCATCTTCTGCAACTCGACCGAATTGTGAAGGATCTCCAATGAGTGCAGATGCTGCACTTACTTGTGGAATGACCTGGGATGGAAGTGGATTATGTTCGCTCATGAGTTTTCCTTTCAGCGCGTCGGCAGTGATGCCTTCGTTAATGCAGGTAATGGTGGGAGGTCAAAGGTACCCTGTCTTACTACCGCCTCAAAAATTGAGCGTGAGATATTGGAGCTCGGGGGTGAGAGATGCTGATTCGAGTCCATCCCGCCCCGATGTATGCAACCAACTGTTGGGTATTAGCCGCTGAAAAAGGTTCTGAGTGCATCATCGTTGATCCAGGCATGCCAGATATCAGCGCAGAGATAGAGATGATTATTGAAGAAGAAGGGCTAAAGCCGGTTGCGGTTTTAATCACGCATGGACATCTCGACCATACCTTCTCGGTAATTCCTTTAGCCGATGGCTATGGAATTCCGGCTTATATCCACGGTGAAGACCGCAAAGCGTTGCTCCATCCAGAATTGCTCCTTGGAAAAGAATTTGCATCTTCGATAAGCGGTATGAGATGGAGTGAACCCTCTCAGGTGCTCGAGTTACGAAATAATCAGAAGTTTGAGGCTGTCGGTTTGGATATCACTGCAATACACGCACCTGGGCACACGGCTGGATCGCTGATGTTTACCGTTAATGATGAAGTTCTGATTAGTGGGGACGTTCTCTTCGCAGGCTCAATTGGACGTACAGATCAACCGACCGGGTCACACGAGGCAATGGTTCGAACATTGGCGACAAAAGTCGCGCCTCTCGGAGATCACTTGCGCGTATTACCGGGACATGGACCAGACACCACGATCGAATATGAGCGCAGAACCAATCCTTATCTGAAAGAATTGCGCACATGAAGCGCGAACAGTTGCATGCACCTAAAGGTGTCAGCGAATACGTTCCGCCGCGATCTGCCAGCTTTGAGTGGATTCGTGACCAGCTGATTGGTCCCGCAAAATCTGCCGGATATCAACTTATGGAGTTGCCTGTATTTGAAGATACAAATCTCTTCTCCCGCGGAGTCGGTGAATCAACAGATGTTGTAAGTAAAGAGATGTACACCTTTGAAGATCGAGGTGGAAGATCAATCACCTTGCGCCCTGAAGGAACTGCTGGCGTGATGCGTGCCGTTATTGAACATTCACTCGATCGCGGTCAGTTGCCGGTAAAGGTTTTCTACTCCGGTGCTTACTTTCGCGCAGAACGTCCTCAGGCCGGTCGCTACCGTCAGTTCTATCAAGTAGGAGTTGAATCCATTGGTCTGGATGACCCTGCAATTGATGCAGAGATAATTGCCCTGGCAGATACAGCCTTTCAGAATATTGGCTTAAAGAAGTATCGTCTCGAGCTCACCTCACTGGGTGATGCTGAATCTCGAGCGGCGCATCAGGTGGACCTTGTAGCTTTCCTAAAAACCCTTGATCTCGATGAGGCAACACAGGCGCGAGCTGAGATCAATCCTTTGCGGCTCTTCGACGATAAGCGGGAAGAGATCCGAAGCAAGATGTCAGCTGCACCTCTGTTGATGGATTATCTCTCTGATGCTTCACGCGAAAATTTTGCTCACGTGTGTGGCTATTTAGATGCGTTGGGGATTTCATACACACTCAACCCTCGCATGGTTCGTGGTCTTGATTATTACACTGGGACAACTTTCGAATTCATTCATGAAGATCTTGGCGCGCAATCCGGAATTGGCGGCGGCGGGCGCTATGACGGATTAATGGAGACGTTAGGTGGCGCCGATCTCTCAGGAATTGGTTTTGGATTGGGAGTAGATCGAATTCTCTTGGCGGCAGAGGCCGAAGGTATTTTGACCCCGAATCAATTTGCGAGTGATCTCTTCATCATTCCGTTAGGCCATCCGGCAAAAGAGAGGGCTCTTTCTCTAGCCCAAGATCTGCGACAGAGCGGATTTAAGGTCGAGATAGCCTTTGGCGATCGCGCTCTCAAAGGTGCAATGAAGGCTGCAGATAAGTCAGGTAGTGCATTTGCGATAGTTCTGGGGGAGACCGAGTTATCTTCCGGTTCTGTCGAGCTCAAGCGAATGAAAGATGGCGAACTATCCTCGGTTAAGATGAGCGAACTAGGAAAAGCTCTTTCCGCACACGCATAGCTATTCGATAGAAAGTAGTTGAAAGTAATGATTCGTACCCATGATGCCGGATCCCTTCGTGCCAGTCACGCGGGTCAGACAGTCACACTCGCGGGTTGGGTAGCCCGTCGTCGTGATCATGGCGGCGTTGCATTTATCGATTTACGTGATGCGACGGGTTCTGTTCAAGTTGTTATCCGCGATGAAGTTTTGGCTGGATCACTTCGCGCCGAATGGTGTTTAGCAATTACAGGTGAAGTGGTCGCACGCCCGGCAGGAAATGAAAACTCAGGCCTACCAACAGGTGCAATCGAAGTAATGGGCGATGCAATCACAGTATTGAGCGAATCAGCTCCGCTACCTTTCCCTGTTGATACTGGCGTTGAATCTGAAATCTCAGAAGAGGTACGACTTCGTTACCGCTATCTTGATCTACGCCGAGAAGGACCAGCGTCAAATCTTCGACTTCGCTCCCGCGTTACTTCAGCGATCCGGCGTGCAATGGATGACCTTGATTTTCTCGAGATCGAAACTCCCTATTTAACTCGATCCACACCTGAAGGTGCACGTGATTTTCTAGTACCAGTGCGTCTACAGCCTGGTAGCTGGTATGCCTTGCCTCAGTCACCACAGCTATTCAAGCAGTTACTCATGGTTGCAGGTATGGAACGTTACTACCAGATTGCCCGTTGCTTCCGTGATGAAGATTTCCGCGCAGATCGTCAACCCGAATTTACTCAGCTTGATATTGAAATGTCATTTATCGATCAGGCAGATATCATTGCTGTCGCTGAGAAAATCCTTGTGGATGTGTGGAAAGACAGTGTGGATTACACAATCCCAACTCCGATTCCTCATATGACCTATAAAGATGCCATGAATCGTTTCGGTTCGGATAAGCCAGATCTACGTTTTGAAAATGAACTTGTTGAAGTTACTGAATTCTTTGCAAAGACCCCCTTTAGAGTTTTCCAGGCCGATTATGTGGGCGCTGTTGTTATGCCCGGGGGAGCCAGCTCACCTCGTCGCGAATTAGATGCATGGCAGGACTGGGCTAAGGCGCGTGGAGCAAAGGGTCTTGCTTACATACTGCTTAATGATGATGGCACTCTCGGAGGGCCAGTATCAAAAAATATTTCACCTGAAGAGCAATGTGGAATCGCTGCAACAGTGGGTGCCAAGAATGGTGACGCTATTTTCTTTGCAGCAGGGGATCGATCATCTTCTCAAGCACTGCTCGGCGCAGTACGCCTTGAAATTGGCAAGAGATGCAATCTCATTGAAGAAGGTGCCTGGAAGTTCTTATGGGTTGTCGATG
>CANLFL010000101.1 GCA_947489825.1 Candidatus Nanopelagicaceae bacterium | reverse complement strand
GAATTCACGCCTCATCCGAGTGGCTGCTCAAAGTAGACTGTGCCAGTGATTCGAAGAGTTGATCTGCGCGGTGTTCGCCACTCCAAGGCAGAAGTCCAAGACCTCTTGCCTCGGGCAACCCTTGATGTCAATGAAGCGATGAAGTTAATCGCGCCTATTTTGAGCCGAGTAAAAAATGGTGGCGCAGAGGATTTATACGCTCTTGGCGAGGAGTTCGATGGCGTGCGTCCACCATCACTTCGTGTTCCACAAAGCGCACTGGATACCGCCCTTGCACAACTCAATCCTGAGATTCGCCGCAGCTTAGAAATTTCGATCGAACGAATTCGTAAAGTTCATAATGATCAAGTTCGCGCGTCACACACAACAAAAGTTGTAGATGGCGGAACTGTTACGCAGCGTTGGGTCCCAGTAGATCGCGTTGGCCTATATGTACCTGGTGGGCGTGCCGTCTACCCATCTAGTGTGATGATGAATGTTATTCCAGCTCAGATCGCAAAAGTTGAAAGTATTGCAGTTGCTTCGCCACCACAGAAAGACCATGGGGGATTGCCGCACCCAACCATTCTTGCAACGTGTGCACTTCTTGGAATCACCGAGGTTTACGCAGTCGGTGGCGCACAAGCAGTAGCCCTCTTTGCTTATGGAATGAAGGATCTCTGTGAAAAATGCGACATGGTTACCGGGCCAGGCAATATCTATGTTGCTGCCGCAAAGCGTGCGCTACGTGGTGTGATTGGTATTGATTCAGAGGCGGGCCCAACAGAAATTGCAATTCTTGCAGATGAGACAGCAGATGCCAGAAATGTTGCAGCTGATCTCATTAGTCAAGCAGAGCACGATGTCATTGCTGCTGCAGTTTTAGTAACCCCTTCAATCGCTCTCGCTGATGCAGTTGAAAAAGAAATTGCTAGACAAATTAAACTCACAAAGCACTCAGAACGCATAACTACCGCTCTCTCTGGAATTCAGAGCGCAATTGCCATTGTTGATGATGTTGCGCAAGGAATTGATGTGGTCAACGCCTACGCCGCCGAGCACCTTGAAATTCAAACTAAAGATGCTCGTGGTGATAGCGCAAAGATTAGAAATGCTGGTGCTGTATTTATCGGCTCATTTACCCCAGTTTCACTCGGCGATTACTCAGCTGGCTCTAACCACGTTTTACCTACAGGGGGATGTGCGTGTCACAGTAGTGGTCTCTCTGTTTCAACATTTCTTCGCGGACTTCACTTCATCGAGTACAGCGAGAACGCATTTAGAGATATTGCGCCCACCGTCATCACACTTGCTCAGGCAGAGGATCTGCCAGCACATGGTCAAGCCATGAGTGCGCGTTTGGAAGATCGATGACCGATTCACGTTGGCCTACATGGCTGCCGCTACGCGAATCTCTCGCTCCGCTATCTGCCTATGGCGCACCACAAGTTGAGGCAGAGGCATCCCTTAATACAAATGAGAATCCCTTCTCTCTTTCACCTGAACTAGTCTCTGCAATTGCAGCGCGAGTTGCAGAAGTTGCTTCGAGTCTGAATCGTTATCCCGATCGAGATGCGCTTGCACTTCGATCTGGTTTAGCAAGTTATATCAACGAACTATCAGGGACATCATTGTCAGCTTCTCAAGTGTGGGTTGCAAATGGAAGTAATGAAATCATTCAATCCTTATTCTTGGCCTTCGGAGATCGCGGTGCTATCGGTTTCCTTCCTTCGTATTCAATGCACCCACTGATCGCTCGGGTGACATCAACACAGTGGGTAGATGGCAGGCGGCGCTCAGATTTTTCACTAGATATCGATAGCGCGATAACTCAGATAACAGAGACTTCACCAGCTCTGACCTTCATCACAACTCCAAATAATCCAACAGGTGAATCGATTTCGATAGGCGATATAGAGAAAATCGCACAATCAGTTCCAGGCCTACTTGTGGTCGATGAGGCCTATGCTGAATTTTCTGATGAGATATCAGTAGTAACTCTCATCACCAACTACCCACAGATTGTTGTCATTCGCACAATGAGCAAGGCATTCTCATTCGCTGGAGCTCGCGTGGGATATTTACTTGCGCACCCATCAGTTGTCGAGGCGATGATGTTGGTCAGATTGCCTTATCACTTGAGCACTCTTACTCAAGGGGCCGCCTTAGTAGCCTTAGATTTCAAAGACGAGTTGCTCTCCGGAGTTGCCCAACTGCGGGTAGAGCGAGATCTAGTTGCAGCGTCACTACGCGAGTTGGGGCTCACCGTCCTTCCAAGTCAGGCTAATTTCCTTCTCTTCACAGGTTTTACATCTTCATCGGCGCAGTTATGGCAGGAGATGCTTGATCGAGGAATTTTGATTCGAGATGTGGGATTATCAGGGTACTTACGCACCACAATCGGCACCGGCGCCGAAAATGAAAAGTTTCTACATGCGCTACGAGAGTGCCTGGCTGAGGAGAAATCATGAGAACTGCACGCGTTGAACGAGAGACAAAAGAATCCAAGGTTCTTGTCGAACTCAACCTCGATGGAAGCGGCCAGATCAACGTTGATACTGGAGTGCCCTTCTTTGATCACATGCTCTCTCAACTTGGAAAACACTCAGGCTTTGATCTCACCGTAAAGACTGAGGGCGATGTTGATGTCGACTCTCACCACACCGTTGAAGATACATCCCTTGCTTTCGGGCAAGCTCTTCGCGAAGCTCTCGGTGATAAGGCAGGTATTCGCCGCTTTGGTGATGCCATGGTCCCACTCGATGAAGTACTTGTTCAGGTAGCAGTTGACCTATCAGGTCGTCCATACCTTGTTCACCGTCAACCAGAGATCGTCGAGCTCATCGGAACATTTGATACAACTTTAGGCAAGCACATTTGGGAATCCATTGTTGCCGAAGCACACATCGCACTCCATATTCGTGTTCTTGAAGGACGCAACGCACACCATGTTTTTGAAGCGCAATTCAAGGCTGTTGCTCGCGCACTCCGTGATGCAGTGGCTCTTGATGGACGAGTCAGCGGTATTCCTTCAACAAAGGGTTCACTCTAATTTCAACAATTGCAATTCTGGATTACGGTTCAGGTAATCTTCGATCAGCAGCTCGAGCTTTTGAAACATCTGGTCATGATGTCATTCTGACTTCTGATCTAGATGTAGCGCGTGAGGCAGCTGGGTTGGTCGTCCCCGGAGTGGGTGCTTTCTCTGCTTGTATGAATGGACTCAATAAGGTCAAAGCTGCTGAAGTGATTCATGCACGTTATAAACAATCACGCCCCACTATTGGAATCTGTATTGGCATGCAAGTTCTTTTCGCTGATAGCGATGAGAATGGCAGCCACTCAGGAATCAAAATTTGGCCAACTTCTGTGAGCAAGTTACATGCACCTGTCTTGCCTCATATGGGCTGGAATAGCGTTGAACCAGATTCAAATTCGACGTTATTTGCTGGCGTTGAGGGAGAGTCATTCTATTTCGTGCACTCATATGCTGCTCGTGACTTACCCGGAGCAGTTAATACCTACGCCACTCACGGAGAAAAGTTTCTTGCTGCATCAGAAGATGGTGCACTCAGTGCAACACAATTTCACCCTGAAAAATCAGGACGTGCCGGCCTTGTGCTTATCAAGAATTGGAGTAAGACGCTAT
>CANLFL010000100.1 GCA_947489825.1 Candidatus Nanopelagicaceae bacterium | reverse complement strand
GATGAGATCGATAGTTGGATCATTGACGATCGACATTGCATCAAGGGTAAATAGCTCAGTTGGAATTCCAGGGCGAGGTCTAATCTCGCGCACTGCAATCTTTGCTAATTCGATTTTCGCACCAGCTCTAGTCGAGAGTTCGTGAGTGTCTACAAGGATGAGGCGGGCTACTTCGCTTCCGACCACACCGCAGCCGAGCATGCCAATGCGTACTGGCTGGTCTGGGGATCTCATATGCCTATTCTTTCACATCGAGTGCGAGCAAATCTGCCTCATTTTCTCGGCGAACAATTACGCGTGCTTTTCCATTCTTTATCGCAACAACAGGGGGGCGCGGCACATGATTGTAATTACTGGCCATGCTTCTTCCATAAGCGCCTGTGGCAGGGGTAGCAAGGAGATCGCCTGGAGCAATATCTGATGGGAGCTGGATATCTCGAATAACAATATCTCCGGTCTCGCAATGCTTTCCAACAACACGTGAAAGTGCATGAGCCGCAGTTGAAACTCGATCTGCAAGGACTGCGAAATATTCTGCGCCGTAGAGTGAAGGGCGGAGGTTATCGCTCATGCCACCATCGACGGAGATGTAACGACGAGTGCTGCCATCTTCTAGAACAACATCTTTAACAGTGCCTACTTCATAGAGTGTGAAGGTTGTTGGCCCCACAATATTGCGACCAGGTTCGATTGAAATAATTGGCAAAGCTAATCCAGCTGCCGCACATTCACGTTTTACAACAGCGCTCAGCGCCGGAAGAACATCATCAGGTTCAACAGTGACATCACCTGGCATGTAAGCGATGGCATAACCTCCGCCAAGATCGAGTTCAGGCAATTCAATTCCGTGCTTATTTTTACATTCAGCCATGAGAGCAATAATTCGGGTGGCTGCTAACTCAAAGGAATCTGTGCCAAAGATCTGTGAACCAACATGGCAATGAAAGCCAAGGAGTTCGAGGGATGCATGTGACAAGACGGCAGTGACAGCCACTGAAGCTGCGCCACTTGCTATCGAAAATCCAAACTTCACATCTTCATGAGCTGTTGAAATTGACTCGTGTGTGTGGGCTTCTACTCCTGGGGTAAGTCGCAACATGACAGCTTGGCGCACTCCGTGTTTTGTGGCTGCTGCAGCAACTCGTTCTATCTCAAAAAGTGAATCAATAACAATGGTTTTAACGCCTGCCTGTACTGCGCGTTCAATCTCTGCGACAGATTTATTGTTTCCGTGTACTTCAATTTTCTTGGGATCGATTCCACCAGCCAGAGCAACTGCGAGCTCTCCCCCAGTGCAGACATCAATGCCAATACCTTCTTCTTTAATCCAGCGTGCAATATCTGTACAGATAAAAGCTTTCGCTGCGTAGTAGACATTTCCGGCGGACGGCCCAAAGTTGGCTTGAAGTGAGTGCGCCCATGCTGCTGCGCGAGCTCGGAAGTGATCTTCATCGATAAAAAATGTCGGAGTTCCAAATTGCGTTGCTAATTCGCGCGCACTTAATCCACTTATGGTGAGGTGTCCTTTTTCAAATGAGATAGCCCGTGACCACATATCTATTACATCCTCTCCGGAGCGCTCACACCCAGCAGATCAAGTCCATTGGCAAGGACCTGCTTGGTGGCTGCACATAAGTTTGCTCTAGCCGAGTGAAGAGGAGAAATCGCTTCGTCACCCAGTGGCAGCACGCGGCAATCTGCATAGAAGCCGTGATAAACCCCAGCCAACTCTTCCAGATATCGAGCAACGCGATGCGGTTCGCGGAAGGCAGCTGCTGCCGCAACAATTCCAGGAAACTCTGCCAAAGTTCCAAGTAGCTCGTTCTCGCGATCATGAGAAAGCTGGCTCGGATCAAAATTGGAAAGTCCCATTGGAATGTTGAGCTCTGCAACATTTCTGAGTACACCAGCGATGCGTGCGTGGGCATATTGCACGTAATAGACAGGATTTTCATTTGTATTTCTACGCAAGATATCGATATCCATCACCATCGGTGTATCAACTGGATATCGAATGAGGGTGTATCGCGCTGCATCTACCCCCACTTTTTCTACTAACTCTTCTAGGGTAATAATTGTTCCAGCACGCTTAGAGAGTTTGACCTCTTCGCCACCTTCCATGATTTTTACAAGCTGGCCAATCAGGATTTCTACGTTGTAATCAGGGTTATCTCCGGCACAGGCTGCGGTGGCACGTAGACGATTGACGTATCCGTGATGGTCTGCACCCAACATATAGATGCAGATATCAAATCCACGTTCACGCTTATTGATGTAGTACGCAGTATCTGATGCGAAGTATGTGAGATCGCCATTGGCTTTTGTGATTACGCGATCTTTATCATCACCGAAATCAGTGGTGCGCAACCAGATTGCACCCTCTGAATCAAAGACGTGACCTTGAGTTCGCAACTTTTCAACGGCATGTTCAACAGCTCCCGCTTCATGAAGCGAGCGCTCTGAAAACCAGACATCGAAATGTGTTTTAAATGTGTCGAGTACGCTTTGTTGTTGCGCAAGTTGCACTTTGTAGGCAGCCTCACGAAAAGATTCATGACGAGTATCTGCTGCGAGCTCTTTGATACCAGGATTTTCTCGCAAAACAGCACCTGCCAAATCGTTGATGTATGCGCCTTGATAACCATCTTCTGGAATCGGTTGACCGAGTGCTGCTGCTTGCACAGATTTTCCAAAGAGATCCATCTGATTTCCGCGATCATTAATGTAGAACTCGCGAATAACTCTTGCTCCCGCTGCTGTTAAAACACGACCGAGTGAATCTCCGACTGCAGCCCAACGTGTATGTCCAAGGTGTAGCGGCCCTGTTGGATTTGCACTTATAAATTCCAAGTTCACCGAAATTCCTGCAAGAGAATTTCCAGTTCCATATGTTGTAGGTGATGAAAGAATTGTTGAGACTAATTCGGCCTGACTACTTCTATTCAAGGTGATGTTGATAAATCCCGGCCCTGCGATCTCGACCGCAGTGACTTCAGAAAGAGCGAGTAAAGAGGACTGTAAAAGTTCTGCAACAGCCCTGGGCGACATGCCGGCGGGCTTGGCTAGCTGGAGAGCCACCGATGTCGCATAGTCGCCGTGATCTCGGTTCTTGGGACGCTCAAGTGGGATGGTTGCTGGAATCGTTCCCACTAAATCTCCACGCTCAATTGCCGCCCCAATGGCAGCTGAAATCGCTGCCGCTAAGGCATCTGATTGCGAAGGCTGCGAAAGAGATGACATGCACCAAGGTTACCCGTTCGAGACCCCCGCATGCGGTTACCAAATCGTGACCAAATGGGTAGTGACCTATCTGGGATGAGCGATTACGCTCAGCGAGTTCCGCCCTCATGTCTGGCTAAAACAGTTTTAGCCAGGGGCGCGTACACCTTTCGAAAGGTAAACACATATGGCAAAGCGCCGTTTAGTTGTTGCTGTTGCAATTGCATCAGCAGCTGCTTTGTTGATCTCAGGTTGCTCAGGCAGCGATGATGCATCAGCGAAGCGTGCATGCATGATCCTTCCTGACTCAGAGTCATCTGCACGTTGGGAAAATGGAGATCGTCCAGCAATGGATTCAGCACTTACAGGTGCAGGATTTGAAACAGATATTCAGAACGCACAAGGTGAT
>CANLFL010000099.1 GCA_947489825.1 Candidatus Nanopelagicaceae bacterium | reverse complement strand
CGCTGCCTTAGGAAGAGACTTTGCAATGGACTCAACGGTTTCGAGGAAGCGTTCGGGTGAAAGTGGGTATGGGGTCTGCACACGCGTTGGAGCTGCGTGCATAGTTCCTGATTCATCAAGAACACAGCTCTTAATAAAGAGACCACCGCAGTCGATGGAGAGAGTAAATTGGCTCATGAGAGTGGATCCATAACGGTAATCATTTCACCAAAAACTAGATCTTTAGCAACGCTCTGCCATGCCTTACTGTTCTGATTAACCATATGCGCATCCCATGATGGGCGATCACTCCAGATTTCCCAGACGTTTACAACGTTCTCTTTTTGAGTATCGCGATAAATATCGATGAATTCACACCCAGATTCGGTGCGAATCACAGAGATGTGCTTGGTAAGACCTTCAACAAACTCTTCATATTTTCCTGGGCGCACATCAATAGCCACAAAGAGGAAGATTTTGCTCACTGGATAACGATACCTGCTTATCCAATGACTGGTAAATGCACCTCAGGAATTCTATGTTCGCGATGAGCGACAACTGATGCGCTGTGATATTTCTCAATCTCACCCAAGAAATTGGCATCGAGGTATGGACGGCCATCAACCATTGAGCCCTTCACCCCTTCGATGACTGCTGCCACATCTTCTCCCGACATTGTTTTATATGTCTCGAGAGCATGCGCTAGCGCCAATACTTGATTGCGATTTTCAAGCAATATCTCTTCAGCTTGAGTCAACAATGAACTTAAGTTCTCTTCGATGCGATCGCTCAAAGCCATTCTCATCTGCTTCTCAGTGTCTTCTTTTCCTTTTCCACCACCGGGAGAACCCATCTCAAAGCGACGGTTACTCACATGTGATGAAATGGTTGAGCCCATTCCCCAATGTCCTTCCATCAAGGATGCAATAGTGGTCGCACTCTCGAGGTCTCCTGAAACACCGGATGAGTTATCTCCATCAAAGAACATTCGCTCACCGGCCAATGATGCGAGTGAAACCAAAATATCTGATTTATATTCACTCTTCCAGCGAGTGAACTGATCATCGGGCGGAATACTTGCCACCATTCCTAAGTAATCAGAACCCTTTTCAATCGTTGCTAAATCAATAGACATATGTTGGCGCGTGCGATGGGCCATGACAGCATGACATGCTTCATGAACAGCAATTGCATGTCGCTCGCGCTCGATGTATTCAACATCTTCTGATGGCCCAAGCTCTTTCTGTTGCTTGGCCTTAACAATGTCTGACCATTCAATAGATGTTCGGCCATTGCGAATAGCCATGATAAGCGCTTCGTTGATTGTGTCTTTAATCGTCGCACCTGTTGCATAAGGAGTAATCGTTGCAATCTTGTCGATCTCATCCGCCGTCAGTGAGTGTGAAACCTTTGAAAGATATCCCTCATATGTGCGCACGCGTCCAGCTTTACTTGGATATCCAACGCGATACATACGATCAATACGTCCAGGACGTAAGAGCGCTTCATCAAGTGCTTCAGGCATATTGGTTGCCATTACAACAAGGATTCGATACTTCGGTGGATTCTTTGGGCGCATGCCAAGTGTTCTGCGCACCACTCTGTTAAAGAAACCACGTGGCTTCTTAAGGCCAGAAAGTTCGGTCAAGAGCGCTTGCAGCGTTCCCATTCCACCGCCTCCGCCGCCTGCAGCTCCACCCATAACAAACTTCTCACGTGCAATCGCAGAGGTTGCAGATTCGGATAGATACGTGCCTCCGTGGCAATTGCTCTTAAATATTGAGGTTGCATTCATAGTGGAATTTCTCTGTGGGCCACCGGCCGAGACAATTCCACGATTGCCTAGTGAATCTGCCTCATCGAAGAAGACAACAACTCCACCGTAGCGAAGAGCTAACTTACGAAGTTTGCGAAAGAGGCTCTTAACCTTGAGCACACCAACACCGAAGAACATATTGGTAAATGCACCTGGATCTACGAATACGAATGGTTTACCTGTTTCTCCCGCCATTGATTCAGCCATCAACGTCTTACCTGTTCCAGGAGGGCCCCATAAAAGAATTCCGCCTGGGACATATCCACCATGCTTTTCAATCTCCTCCGGTGTTTCAAGGAAGAGAAGATTTTCACGGATGCGGTTGAGAACATGATCTTGTCCCCAGACATCGCTAAATCGAGTTCTGATGTCATCAGGGAAGTAAGTATCAACACCACCGCGGCTTAGGAACCAGAAGATTGCACCGAATTGAATGATGACAAAGAAGACAGCAAAGAGAAGTTGTCCTAGAAATGGAAGTGCGGTGATGAATGCTTTAGGGGCTAAGAAGAGCGCTTTGATTGGTGGTTCGTCATAAATAGCACCGAGGATGACGGCAAGAAGGAAGATAACAAGTGACCATTTGAGAACGCGCGAGAGGCGAAAACGAGTCCAGTCACTGAGTCTATGAACTTGACGATCGATAAATGCAAAATACTTTGTCCAAATGCCGTGATAGGGCGCAAGAAGCTCGGCGATAAGGAAGTGAATCTGGCGAATGACTTCAATGACAGCGAGAACTAGGAGCCAAGATTTAGAGCGCGCAGTCTCTCTCAGCGCATCTTCAACGCTAAGAATGGGGTTTTCCGCAAGGCTTGACCAAGTTAGAACTAGGAAGGTGATACCAAAGAGGAGTAAGAATTTAATGCGGTCGTAAAATGAGAGATGGATGCGAGTCTTTCTGTCAGTATCGCGTGGACGACTCGTTACTTTTTCAATCTGACTCATTTTGCTCCCTGTACTGTGTATGACTTCACGATCTCTTCAATGACTTTCTTATTCTTTGTGTAGCAAGTAGTCGCGCATCGAACCATGAAGATATATAGAGTCGAACGATCATTAGACATTAATGAGGTCTGGTTTAGTGTCTGTTCTACTCCATCGATGGAGAAGCTATAGATGGTTTGAATGCCACGGGCACCTTTTTCCACTACTTCCCCATCTTCGAGAATCTTAAAATCAGGAACTCCCAAATCAACTCCCTCAGCTAATTGCGTGATGGGGGTAATAACATCGCGAAGAGAGTTGTAGGAAAAATCATTTGCTTCAGGACCGGTCAAGTCTCGAACTCTGACAAAAACAAGCGGTGATGTTGGTGGCTTTAAGGTAAATACTTGTGAGACTTTTACCTTCGGATCAGTTGAGTATGCGACCTGCCATCTGACTAGAGATTGTCGTGAATCGGTTTCATCATCTGATGAACTCTTTTCATACTTATTGAGTGCAGCAGTGCTGAGTCCAGTCCAGTTCTTTGGGACCGAGAAGAAAACTCCATCTGCCTTTGAGGCTGGGTACAACTTGGAACTTTCACCGCAGCCTGTTAGTAGAAGGGTTAAGGTCAAAGACAGACCAAGGGCGCGCACGCTTCTCATTCCGAGATTCTGCCTGAGAAAACAGGAGTCCGCTAGATGAAATTAGGCTGCCACCGGCAGTCGCACGCCGACTTTTCTCCTCGGGTGAGCGTGATTGGGCAAAAAGAAAAGCCCCCGGTGTGAAAGGCACCGAGAGCTTAACTTGTGCGCGCGAAGGGATTCGAACCCCTAACCTTCTGATCCGTAGTCAGATGCTCTATCCGTTGAGCTACGCACGCTTATTGAATTGTGTATTGCGAATGCGAATACTACAGGCTTTTTCTAACCTTGAAAAACTGCCCTAATTAAGCCTATTTCAATG
>CANLFL010000098.1 GCA_947489825.1 Candidatus Nanopelagicaceae bacterium | reverse complement strand
GTACCAAGTGCGCTAGCGGGTGTCGATGTTTCACTTCTGCTCGATTCAGCTAGCGATTGCAAGAAGAACTTTCTCACCGATGGTTCGCCGATCATTGATGTGGCATGGCTGCTGACAACGCAGACCGAACAGTATGTTGCTTTTATTGACTCACATTCGGGAATGCCTGGGTTATCAGATTGGATCGAGCAACTTGTTGCCGAGTCAACTGGAAAATCTGGCGTTGGACGACTTCCGATAGCGGCGGAGGACTTAGAAGGTGCAGAGATTGGTGGAGCTTTCACTATTTCATTTAACACAGTGGAATCAGATCTCAATGTGCACGGTGAGCTAGGCGAGCACTTCATTTTCTGGGAGTGGTTAACCGCACTCGTTGGAGCGGCTTTGCAGATTGATCCATTTAACCAACCGAATGTCACTGAAGCAAAGAATGCGACATCCGCTCTTCTCACAGAGTGGGGCGGAGAGCTCCCTATATTTACACCAGAGTTTTCTGACAAATCTATAGGAATCTTTGGTGATGGTGATTCAGTATTAAGTGCGCTGCGAGGTTTTGTTGCAAGCGTTGTCGATGGTGGATATATCTCGATCCATGCCTACCTTGATCGCCGCGAAGATGTACGCCTTGAAGAGCTAAGAAAGATACTTTCACTCAAGACAGGTCATCCCGTTACCTTCGGCTGGGGACCACGTTTTCTCCACTCCACTGGGCAGTTCCATAAGGGTGGGCAACAAAATGGAGCCTTCCTCCAAATTACCGGCGAAGCATCGTGTGATTATTTAATTCCTGGGAGTAATTTTGGATTTAAAACTTTAGTGATGGCACAAGCGCTTGGGGATAATCGTGCATTGGGGCAAAGAAAATTCCCGCTCCTCCGTCTCCACCTGCAAGACCGTAGTGCGGGAATTACTCAAATCTTAGAAGCTGCTAGATCTCTCTAACTTAATCCTCACCACGTAACTTCTTCAGCGCATCTTCAAGAATCTTTGCACCTTCTGTATCCGTACGACGCTCTTTCACATAAGCCAAGTGAGTCTTATACGGAACGTTGACGACAGCACTTGGTGGATTATTGCGATCGCGTCCTGCTGGAAGCCCGCACTTTGGGCAATCCCACTCTGCTGGAATGACAACAGTCTCTTCGACGGCAAATGATGGTCGGACTTCATGTCCCTTACCGCACCAGTATGAAACTGTTGCGCGCTCAATCTGATCTCCGCGCTCTGCCTCGCCCATTGGGCCGGCACCGACACGACTTCCACGAATAGCACTTGCCATCTTAAGTTATCCCTTCAATACGAGTGAGAGTGCGACAACTCCTGCAAACCAGAGACCGCCAACAACGATAGTGATGCGATCAAGGTTACGTTCCACAACTGATGAGCCGCCGTAGTTAGAGGAGACACCGCCGCCAAAGAGATCTGAAAGTCCTGCGCCTTTTCCTTTGTGGAGAAGAACGAGAAGGATCATCACAACGCTAGTGATGATCAGAAAGATCGATAGTCCAAGGGCCATGGCCGTACTCCTTACTTCGTAGAGGGGAAGGATACTAGATCGCAGAGGCTAATCCCCCACATCCACCGGCCTTCGCCGACGGAATTACTGCTGCTCTTGTGCGTAGAACTTAGCGATCTTTGCCAGTTCTTCTGGATCTAGGCTAGCTCCGCCAATAAGTGCGCCATCAACATCTGGCTGCTTCATGATCTCAACGATGTTGGATGACTTCACAGATCCGCCGTAGAGAACGCGCATTGCAGCAGCAATTTCTGGCGAACCGATGACGCCGATCTCTTCGCGAATTGAAGCACATACTTCTTGTGCATCTTCAGGCGTAGCGGTCTTACCTGTGCCGATTGCCCAGACAGGTTCGTAAGCAATAACAATCTTCTTCATTTCAGGCTTTGTAAATCCTTCTAACCCAGCGCGAATCTGACGGATCACATGCGAAACATGAGTGCCTGATTCACGAATAGAGAGTTCTTCACCAACACAGAAAATTGGAATTAACTCATTGGCAAGTGCTGCCTTAATCTTTCTATTTACGAGTGCGTCATCTTCTTTATGGATTGCACGTCGTTCAGAGTGGCCAATAACGACAAAGGTACATCCCAATTTCTTAAGCATCGAACCTGAGATATCACCGGTGAAAGCACCGCCGGCATCGGGTGAGAGATCTTGTGCGCCATATTGCAGACGAAGACGGTCTCCATCTACCAAAGTCTGAATAGAACGAATATCGGTGAAGGGAGGAATGATTGCGATATCCACCTCGTCGTAATCTTTATCCGATAACGAATAGACGAGCTTCTGTGCAACAGCAATTGCCTCGAGATGATTGAGATTCATCTTCCAATTGCCTGCCATAAGTGGCTTACGCATTTTCTTCTCCTTCTATTGTTATCTATTTAGAGTAATCTTTTGGCGAAGCTTAGAGATCTAGTGCTAATAAACCAGGTAGTTCTTTGCCTTCAAGATACTCAAGAGAAGCTCCGCCACCTGTCGAAATATATCCGAAATCGCTATCGGCAAAGCCAAGGGCACGAACGGCAGCAGCGGAGTCACCTCCACCAACTACTGAAATCCCCGAAACTTCTGAGAGAGCTTGAGCAACTACACGCGTTCCATGAGCAAAATTTGGGAATTCAAAGACGCCCATAGGACCGTTCCAGAATACTGTCTTGCACTCTGCAATTGCAGATGCAAATAGCGTCGCTGAATCAGGGCCGATATCCAGACCCATCTGGTCTGCTGGAATTGCATCAGAAGCGACTGTTGTAGCTGCTGAGTCAATCTTAAACTCAGGAGCGACCACAATGTCCGTTGGCAGAATAAGCTGAACACCGGAAGCTGCAGCTGTTTCGATCAATCCTTTTACCGTCGGTATCAAATCAGTTTCGACGAGTGATTTACCGATCTCTTTGCCTTGTGCCGCCAGGAAGGTAAATACCATTCCCCCACCAATTGCCATCACATCTACTTTGTTAAGAAGATTTGAAATGACGCCGATCTTGTCAGAGACCTTTGCTCCACCGAGAACGACGCCGTAAGGGCGAGCAGGATTAACGGTGAGTTTCTTCAATACCTCTACCTCTGCACCAACAAGTGTTCCCGCTGCGTGAGGAAGAAGTTTAGGGAGGTCATAGACCGATGCATGTTTACGATGCACCGCGCCAAAACCATCGCCCACATAGAGATCGGCAAGCTTTGCTAACTCTTGAGCAAACGCTTCACGCTCTGCTTCATCCTTTGATGTTTCGGCAGAGCTATAACGAATATTTTCCAAGAGAAGGATCTCCCCCGGCTTGAGTGCGCGAGCAGATTCGGTTACTTCTGTTCCAAAAAGAGCTCCAACGAAGTGAACCGGTGAACCCAGAAGCTCTGCCAATCGCTTGGCCACAGGTGCTAGTGAGAGTTCTGGTTTTGCTTCACCTTTTGGTCGGCCCAAGTGGGCTGCAATCACAATGCTTGCACCCGCCGAAAGCAGAAACTTGATGGTCGGCAATGACGCTTTGATTCGTCCATCATCTGTAATGACTCCATCTTTCAATGGAACATTGAGATCACAGCGAAGAAAGACGCGCTTGCCGGCCACATCAAGTTCATGCAACAGCATTAGAGAGATTTACCTACAAGTCCGACAAGGTCGACGAGGCGGTTTGAATAACCCCATTCATTGTCATACCAACCAACAATCTTGACTTGATTGCCAATCACCTTTGTAAGTCCTGAATCGAAGATGCATGATGATGGATCGGTAACGATATCTGAAGAGACAATT
>CANLFL010000097.1 GCA_947489825.1 Candidatus Nanopelagicaceae bacterium | reverse complement strand
GACATGGAGAACACCATGAGGCCCAGACATTTACTACGGCAACTTTTCCTGGCTCACGTGTGTAATTAACTCCTGTCAAAGTCATTCCACTTAACTCTGGAGCTTTTACTCGTGAGCCTTTATTGATAAAAGTCTGAACACCGCTGCCAATCACAAAACTCTCTTCAGCTGTGGAGCTTCCGCCACCTGAACATCCACTCAACAGCAGGGCAGCAATTGAGAGGGCGGCGATAATTTTTTTGTGAGGCATTATTTTTTCTTTGGTACAACTGGTAGAAGATGTCCTGCTGGCTCAGAGTAAGAAGTCCGACTGATCTCACCATTATCGTCAAAATGAATACTGGTCACAGATGCCAAGGTGCATTCACGACTTCTTGGATCATGGATCAAGCGACGGCCTTCGATTGCACTTCGCAAGATCCAAACTGGCAATTGATGAGATACGCAGATTGCATCTTTACCGGCAGCTGCCTTATGTGCTGCAAAGACTGCGGCGAGCATGCGATTGATTTGTTCGACATATGGCTCACCCCATGAAGGTCTCCACGGATTCCATAAGTGTCTCCATGCAGATGGATGACGCAAAACTCCGTCACCAATTCCAAATGGTTTTCCTTCAAAGATATTTGCTGCCTCAATAAGTCGTTCATCTGTCGTGATTGCAATTGAGTGTGCAGCAGCGATGGGTGCTGCTGTCTCTTGTGCACGTTGCAGTGGTGAGACGTGCAGTGCGCCAAGATCAATACTCTTCGACCATTGCCCCAGAACCTGCGCCATCTCTTGGCCACGATCTGAAAGTCTCCAGCCAGGTTGGCGCCCATAAAGAATCTTCTCTGGATTATGGACTTCGCCATGGCGGACCACGTGGACGGTATTGCTCATAGCCCTAACTATAAAGGGGGAAGTGTGCAGGTTTCGCTATGGTTATGCCATGGCACTTGAGCAGAAGAGGGCCGCATTCTTTGATGTAGATAACACACTCATCCGTGGTTCAACTCTCTACTTCCTTGGCCGCGGGATGTACCACCGTGGGTATTTCACCAAGGCTGATATCTCGCGCTTTGTACTAGCTAATCTGAGATTTAGGTTAACTGGAACTGAGAAGAAGGAAGAGATAGTTAAATTCCAGAACGCAGCAACAAGTTTTATCGGTGGACATAATGTCCAAGAAATTCAGAAGCTCGGCGAAGAAATTTATGACGAATTCGTCTCACCTTCTTTGTGGCAAGGAACAATTGAAATTGCGCAAGCGCATCTAGCTGATGGGGTGGAAGTGTGGTTGGTCACTGCCGCCCCTGAAGATATGGCAACACTGATTGCAAAACGGCTTGGCTTTACAGGCGCGATTGGAAGCAAGGCGGCAATTAAAGACGGTGTCTACACAGGTGAGATGAATGGACCACTGCTGCACGGTCGAGAGAAGGCACGTGCTCTTGAAAGAATTGCAGATGAATACAACTTTGATCTCTCTCACTGCTTTGCATACTCAGATAGCCACAATGATCTTCCTCTTCTTGAGACCGTTGGAAATCCATCGGTGATCAATCCAGATGCCAAACTTCGAATTTGGGCAACACAGGAGAAGTGGCCGATTCACGACTTTAGGCGAGCTCGTAAAATTAACCGCTTCTTGGGGCCAGCAATCTCTCGACTTGCATCAATTGCCGCCCTCATCACGCCTCGTCGTCGCTCTCGCTAGCAATTGATTTAACGTACGAGGCTTTTCTGCACTAATGTAGGCAGGTTATGGAAATTAGATCATTTGCCGACTACCTACGTGGGTTAGATGATGCTGGCCTTTTACAACTCTTTTCTCATAGACCGGATTTAATTTCTCCCGTTCCACCAGATATGGCAAGTCTTGCCGTTCGCGCATCATCTGCGCCTTCACTTGCACGAGCAATCGATGCACTGAATACATGGCAATTCCAAGTACTCGAAGCATGCGCAATTGCAACAGAACCTTTTGCCGAAAAAAATATCGCGAGCCTTACTGATAAGCCAGCCCTCTTTGTTATTCCAGGCCTGATCGAACGTGGACTTATCTATCCCGCCCAGGATGGGTTACGAATGCCAACAACGTTACGTGAACTTTTAGGTAACGAGGTTGCACAGCTTGGTCCACCTTCAATGGCAAAGCTCAACCTTAAAAAACTTTCCGATGCTCCAGCTAGTGCAAAGAAGATTCTCGATGCGATGGCATGGGGTCCTCCACGTGGAAGCGTGGGAGATATTAAAAAACCTAGCGCAGGTGTGCAATGGTGTCTTGAGGAAGGTTTTCTTATTCCTTACAGCCAGACAATTGTTGTGATGCCACGAGAAGTTGCTATCGCACTTCGTGGCGGAAAAATTCATAAAGAACAGAAGATTAACTCACCTGAAATTACATATTCATTTGCCGTTAAAGATCGCAAGAATGTAAATAGTGCTGCGATTGCTAATGTCACCACTTTCTTGCGCTGGGTGGAAGAGGTCCTCAATTTCTGGGCACAAGACCCACCTTCTGCGTTGCGATCCGGTGGTCTGGGAGTTCGAGACCTCAAGGCTCTGGCACTTCATTTAGGTGTTGCTGAAAGTTGCGCAGCATTTGTGGCAGAGCTTTGTTATGTCACCGCACTCCTTACAATTGATCCAGATGATCGCATCTTGCCGACTACACAATTTGATATCTGGCTAACCCAACGCCCATCGGATAAGTGGTCTTCCTTAGCCTCTGCTTGGTTAGCTACTTCACGCGTCAGTGGCCTTGTTGGAAATGAATCAACGAAGAACATCGCTCCCCTTGGACCAGAACTCGATCGAGTCAGTGCAGCTTCGATTCGCTCTCTTACTCTCTCCCTGCTCAAAGAGAATCAAGACGGTGCGGTCACTGCAGATTCACTTATTAGCGCTGCGCAATGGCAGAGACCAGCAAAGCGCACTGGTGGTGTGCCAGCTAGCTATATCGAATACACGCTACGCGAAGCTGAATGGCTTGGAATCACTGGGCAATCGGTGATCTCTGATTACGGTTTAGCACTACTTGCAGGTGACTCACTTGAAAGGATTAACGCTGATCTTCCAGCAGAGGTTGATCACATACTTATCCAGAGTGATAACACCGCGATTGCTCCAGGGCCACTTGCCCAAGTAGTTGCACAAGAGATGGCACTTCTTGCAGATGTTGAATCTCGAGGTGGTGCCACAGTCTTTAGATTTAGCGATGCCACGATTCGCAGAGCGTTAGATCACGGTAAAACTGGCGATGACATCACAAAATTCCTTAAGGCAACATCGAAGACTCCGATGCCTCAACCGCTCGAATATCTCATCGCCGATGTAGCTAAGAAACATGGAAAATTACGCGTAGGCGCGACAACCTCATTTATTCGTTGTGAAGATCAATCAGTGATTGCATCCATCATTGGAGATAAGAAACTTGAAGGACTTGGTTTTAGAAAGATTGCATCTGAAGTCATCATCTGCGATCTTGAAGTTGATGATGCAGTCAACATTCTTAGAAATGCTGGATATCTTCCCGCTGTCGAGGACTCAAAGGGAATTCTCCTCACCGGACCACGAATTATGCGCGCACAAACAAAGGCGCGTCCTCCTCGAATAGTTGGTGAGATAGATCTTCCTGATGAGATCGCACTTAACGGAGCGCTTCGCACGTTACGTACTGGAGAAAAATCTAGCCATCGTCAGAGCACTCTGCGAAACATCACCGCATCCGCACTCGGTGAATTGCCGCGCACGACAGCAAATGAAACTCTTGAAATATTGAGCCATCACTTGACTCATTCACCCGATACTTC
>CANLFL010000096.1 GCA_947489825.1 Candidatus Nanopelagicaceae bacterium | reverse complement strand
GTTCTTGGCAGAACAACTTGAGGATCTCAAGAATACGAAGAAGGATTTGCTCGACATTATTAAGGAAGTTGATGATCGCGTTCAGCAGATCTTTATGGAGGCTTTCAAAGAGACGGCACAACAATTTACTGAAATCTTCCCCCGTCTATTCCCAGGTGGAGATGGCCGTTTGATCTTGACCAACCCAGATGATCTCTTAAATTCTGGTGTCGATGTTGAGGCGCGTCCACCAGGAAAGCGCATCAAACGTCTCTCACTCCTTTCAGGTGGAGAAAAGTCTCTTACCGCCGTTGCGATGCTTATAGCGATCTTTAAATCCCGTCCAAGTCCGTTCTATGTATTGGATGAAGTCGAAGCAGCACTCGATGATGTAAACCTTGGTCGTTTACTTGGAGTATTGGAAGAACTGCGCGAGAGTTCGCAGCTGATCATAATTACCCACCAGAAGCGCACGATGGAAATTGCTGATGCGCTCTACGGCGTGACAATGCGCGGTGATGGCGTGACAGAAGTTATTTCGCAACGCTTACGCGAATCCGAAAACGCATAACCTAAGGTCGCCTCGATGGGTTTATTTGGAAAACTCGTTGCAAAGCTTTCGCGATCTTCCATTACCCCGTTAGATTGGGATGAAGCTCGCAAGGAGCTTCTGGCATCAGATTTAGGTCCCACTCTTGTCGATCAGGTAATTACCTCGGCAAAGAAATTACGAGCAGAGGATGCGCAGTCGGGGCTTAACTCAATACTTACCGAAATTTTGAGTACTCGATCACGCGAGATTAGCTATCAGAGTCCACTCTCTGTCTTCTTAATCGTGGGTATCAATGGAACCGGAAAGACAACCTCTGCTGCCAAATTGGCCAATGCGCTACAGAAGAGTCAACGATCAGTTGTGTTAGCAGCCGCAGATACTTTTCGAGCAGCAGCCGTTGATCAGTTGCAGACATGGGGTACACGTATCGGTATCGATGTAATCACAGGAAAGGATCAATCCGAACCGGCTTCCGTTGCCTTCGATGCAGCAACCTTTGCGAAAGCGAATAATCGTGAAGTACTTATCGTTGATACGGCTGGGCGCCTTCACAACAAGAGTGATTTGATGAATGAGTTAGGTAAGGTAAAGCGTGTTGTAGAAAAAATTGCACCTGTTACTGAAGTTCTCTTAGTCATCGATGCAACAACGGGACAGAACGCTATGACGCAAGCAAAAGTTTTTAGCGAGGCTGTTGCTGTCACCGGCTTAATCGTGACAAAGATGGATGGCAGCGCTAAAGGCGGCATCGCTCTAGCCATTGAGGCGCAGCTAGGTATTCCGATCAAATTTATCGGTACGGGGGAGGCGATCGAAGACTTCGCCCCATTTGAGCCTGAGCTCTACATCCAATCCTTGCTCGAGGCCTAATTACCCTCCTACGTAACCAAGATGTAACACAAGGGCTCCTTTTGTGACCGTTTCTTAACCTCATTTCCGATTATCTGTAACTACCCCAGAGCATCTTGTGCCCATCACCAAGGACCTCAAGGGCGAGGCTTCTTTTACAAGATAAGAAAATGGTAGATCTGTATGGAAGATATTGTTCTTAACTCAGGCGATACAGCCTGGATCCTTGCGAGTACCGCACTCGTACTCCTTATGACACCTGGTCTTGCTTTCTTCTACGGAGGAATGGTTCGCACCAAGAGTGTTCTTAACATGATGATGATGTCAATCATCACAATCGCAATCGTAAGCATCCTTTGGGTGATCTATGGCTTTGAACTTGCATTCGGTTACAAGGCTGAATCTGCCTGGTATGGAAATATCTCATTCTCCGGACTTGGGTCACAAGTAAATGAATTTACAAATAACGGCGGCGTTTATCCGATTCCCGTTTTGGTCTTTGCAGCATTTCAGTTGATGTTTGCGATCATCACACCAGCATTGATCTCCGGAGCAGTTGCCGATCGTGCAAAGTTTTCAGCTTGGGCTGTCTTTGTTGCATTATGGTCAACTATTGTCTACTTCCCAGTTGCGCACTGGGTCTTTGCATTCGGAAACAAAGTCGGAGACACCGTCACGGGCGCGGGCTTCCTCGCCAGTAGAGGAGTCCAAGATTTTGCTGGCGGTACTGCAGTGCATATCAATGCTGGTGCTGCAGCTCTTGCACTAGCAATCGTTTTAGGTAAGCGCCACGGCTGGAGAAGAGATCCGATGCGACCACACTCACTTCCTTTAGTGATGCTTGGGGCAGGATTACTCTGGTTCGGTTGGTTTGGATTCAACGCTGGGTCTTCTCTTGCTGCGAATGGAATTGCTGGACTTGCACTGATTAATACACAAGTTGCCACAGGTGGTGCAATTCTCGGTTGGTTACTTGTCGAGAGAATTCGTAATGGGCATCCCACTTCATTAGGTGCGGCATCTGGAGCCGTTGCTGGTTTGGTAGCAATCACTCCAGCGTGTGCATTCGTTGATCCATGGGCGGCAGTTGTCATCGGTTTTGTTGCTGGAATCCTCTGTTCCTTGGCAGTGGGGCTCAAGTACGTCTTCAATATTGATGATTCCCTCGACGTTGTTGGAGTTCACCTAGTTGGAGGAATCTGGGGATCACTTTCACTTGGAATCTTCGGTACCGCTGCGGTAAATAGCATCGGACTAGATGGATTGCTCTACGGAGGAGGTACTGAGCTTTTGATGAAGCAACTTCTAGGAGTCGGCTTAGTCTTTGCTTATTCATTCATTGTCACTTTGATAATCGGCTTTGCTATCGAAAAGACGATGGGATTCCGTATCAAGCGCGAGAATGAACTAGAGGGAATAGATCTCGTCGAGCACGCCGAGAGCGCTTATGAGTTTGCTGGATCAACACCTGGAGGTTCATCGCTATGAAACTAATTACTGCAATAATCAAGCCGTTTAAGTTAGATGATGTAAAGGATGAGTTACATGCCGCCGGCATTAAAGGTATGACGGTCTCAGAGGCAAGTGGATTCGGTCGCCAACGTGGACATACTGAGGTCTATCGCGGAGCCGAATACACCGTTGATCTTGTACCTAAGATTCGACTCGAGGTACTAGTCGATGATCAAGATGTGGAAGGTGCACTTGATCTCATTGTTAAGGCCGCCAATACCGGCTCTATCGGTGATGGAAAAGTGTGGACGACACCAGTCGAAGAGGTTATCCGAGTTCGTACCGGCGAACGAGGACCAGAAGCGATCTAGGGAACGGGCGGTCATGGACAGCTGAGTCACGGCCGCCCTTCTCAAGTAGAGTGCGCTCACTATGTTTGAGTCGCTGACAGGAAAATTCACACAGGCATTTTCGGCGCTGCGTTCGCGCGGAAAGATTTCCTCTGCCGATATTGATCAAGTGTCGAATCAGATTTACCAAGCACTCCTAGAAGCCGATGTTGCTCTCGGTGTCGTAGAGAGTTTTGTTGAAAAGGTTAAGGCAAAGTCGCTAGCAGCTCTTCCTGACCTTCAATCTGGTTCAAATCAAGCCCAAGCAATCTTTGAAATCGTCAACGCCGAACTTATTGAAATTCTTGGCGGACAGGCACGACGTGTGCGTCTTGCAAAGAATCCACCGACTGTCATTATGTTGGCAGGTTTGCAAGGTGCAGGAAAGACAACACTTGCTGGAAAATTGGCAAAACACTTTAAAGATTTAGGTGACACACCTTTATTAGTTGCTTCAGATTTGCAACGCCCGAATGCTGTTAATCAATTACAGATTGTTGGCGAGAGTGTCTCTGTACCGGTGTTTGCTCCTGAACCTGGTAACGGGGTAGGAGATCCAGTCGCTGTAGCAAAAGCGGGTCTGAAATTTGCACAATCTAAATTACATAACATCGTGATTGTTGAT
>CANLFL010000095.1 GCA_947489825.1 Candidatus Nanopelagicaceae bacterium | reverse complement strand
GGCTTATTCATTCGCTGATGTGAAAGATCATCGGCGTAGTCGATTAAGTCATTGCTCCATCCAACAATGAGCTGGCCAGAGAAAAACCCTAGAGCGATGATCAGAGCTGAACCTGGCTGCCAGTAGAGCTGTGCGAAGAAATAACTGAGCGCTGTCACAAGTAGGGATGGACCAAAGTGTGAAGCTTTAGCAAGACCAACGATACGTGTTTTCATCATGAGCCTCTTTATCTTTTCTTACGTTGGCATCTAGGACAAAAGTGTGACGAACGTGCACCGAAAACTATCCTCTTGATGAGCGCCCCGCAACGCGGACATGGTTGATCTTCTCGACCATAGGCAGAGAGCGATTGCTCAAAGAATCCACTCTCACCATTGACATTGATATAGAGATCATCAAATGAGGTGCCACCTTTTGCAATTGCCTCACGCATCACTTCGGTTGCGCAATCAATCACGGCTGCGATCTTCTTCTTTGGCAGATCTGAGGTCAATGATTCTGGATGCACTTTGGCACGCCAGAGCGCTTCATCGGCGTAGATATTTCCAACCCCTGACATGATCTCTTGATTGAGTAGAGCAGTCTTGATTCGGATGTTGCGCTTGGAAATTTTTGCGATGGTGGCCTGATAATCAAAGTGTGGGTCAAAGGGATCGTAGGCAATGTGAGCAGCAGATGATGGAACTCCATCGGTGAGTTCTTCGACCGAGAGCCATCCGAATGTTCGCTGATCATTAAATACAAGATCGAGTTTTCGCAGCGATTTCTTTAATTCAAATTGAGCACGGATATGTTTTGCAGGTGGACGATCTCTCTCTTGAATGAGAAACTGACCGCTCATTCCCAAGTGGGCGACTAAGACAACGGGGCGATTGAGAGTAATCCAGAGAAATTTTCCACGGCGACCTGTGCCGGTAATGCGAGCTCCCTTAAGTGCAGAAAGTGGCGCAAGGGACTCTGCCTTCAATGCGCGTGGGTGAAGATCATCTGCCTGAACAATTCGATACCCGGTGATTAAGTGGTGCAAACCGCGACGAACAGTTTCAACCTCGGGAAGCTCCGGCATTACTTTCCAGCCTTACACTTTTCAGAACAGTACTTAACGTTCTCCCAATCGCGTGCCCACTTTTTGCGCCATTCAAATGGGCGCTCACAACGCTGGCAGACCTTGGGTGGGAAACCATTTTTTGTCTTAGCCTGCATAGCGCGAGTTTAACGCGATCACTCCAAAGCGCACCTTGGCTCATGGGTAGATAAAGTTCTCAGATGAAGTGGATCTTTGGATTGGTCGTCGCGCTGGCATCTCTTACCGCCTGCGCGCAAACCACGACCTTGGATGAATTCTCTGCATTTCAGGAGTTATCTGATGGTAGCTGCAACAGCGGGCAGAGCCAATTTATTGAGGAACATATCTCGGGGCAGATCGCAGCTTTTTCAAAAGCGGATTGGGAGAGCGCATACTCTTTCGCCTCTCCAGGATTTCGCAAGGCTATTGGTATCGACCAGTTTATTTTTATCATCGGAGCCCAATATCCGATGCTCATTAACAGTCAGAGTGTTCAATTCAGTGATTGCACTCTGTTAGGCGATGAGATAACGCAGATTGTGAGCGTTACCAGCGAAAATGAAATCTTTGGACTTCGCTACTCGCTATCTTTCGACGGCAAAGAACTTGGTATTGAGTCGGCATCGCCGATTTTGGCGGAATCGCAAACTACAATCTAAAAGTCAACCTTTTATGTGGTTGCAGGAGAGATCTCCGGGAACCAGACCAGAGCTTCATCACGGAACGGACCTTCCGCCTCTAGCTGACAGAAAATTCCAGTTGTTCCCATCGTTACGCGATGGATCAAGACATATTCGGCTGGAAGATTGAGTTGGAATCCAATCTTTGCTGTTGGGTTACGTGGGTCGCCAACGCGTGCACTCTGATCACGGAGCCACTCACGTGAATATTGAAAAGTTGGGGTGCGTAGCGGTTCTACAAGTGGCAGAAGGAATTCAAGAACCATCTCTGGATCGACATCAACTTCAGGAAGAATAAATCCATCCTTTTTGAATCCGTCATATAGTGCTTGTGCATTGTCATCGAGTGCGTGCTTCAAGAGATTCTTAAATGGTTCCGGGAATCCATTGGGCAAACGGTTACATGCACCGAAATCCAAGACACCGATGCGACCATCTGCAAGCAACCTGAAGTTTCCTGGATGAGGATCGGCGTGCAATAACCCAGCACGCTCTGGGCAGGTGAAGTGGAAGCGAGCGATGCGAATTCCTGCCGCATCACGCTCTGCCTTCGTTCCGCTCTTAATTACCTGCGATAGAGGTTTTCCTTCAAGCCACTCGGTAACAATCACTTTCGTGGTTGCAGTGACAACTCGTGGAATCGCGATATCTGGATCATTTTCATAAGCGGCATAGCAGGCTCGTTGTGCTTCAGCTTCATACAAGTAATCAACTTCTTCAATGATGCGTGCACGAAGTTCCTCCATGAGAGGTTTCATATCAACGCCCGGAAGTACTAGACCAAAGATTTTTGAGAATCGCTGAATCTGATTGAGATCACTCACCAAAGCTTCTGCAGCCCCTGGATATTGAATCTTTACCGCTACATCTGTTCCATCTTTCCAAACGGCGCGATGCACCTGACCGATAGATGCCGATGCAGTTGCTTGATCTTCAAAAGAGATGAAGTTATCGCGCCAATCATCGCCGAGCTCTTTTGCCAAAACTTTATGGACAACTTTTGCTGGAAGAGGAGGCGCGGACTCTTGTAATTTGGTGAGAGTTTCACGATAAGGCTTTGCAAACTCTTCTGGCAGTGCTGCTTCAAAAACACTAAGTGCTTGGCCGAACTTCATTGCTCCGCCCTTGAGTTCACCAAGGACTTTAAAGAGTTGTTCTGCAGTTTTTTCTTGAATATCGGCGAGGACGACAGAGGAAGATTGACCGACGAGTTGTTTTCCAATTCCTAAAACACTGCGACCTGCAATACCGACAGGAATTTTGACCATGCGTGCAGAGCGAGCACCCGTAGTACTTGGAATCTTTACCTCTGCCGGTTTCTTAGCCACGCGCCAATCTTGGATGCAATTGCTCGAAAGTGCCAAATGAAAAGAAGTGATCAGGGGTGGAGATGATCCATTTCACACGACTAGAGCCACACGACTAGAGCCAATGACACCCACATGCAGGGTTGCGAGCTACAGGGATCAGAGAACTCTCGCTGAGTGCAAGTGAATCAACTGTCATATATGCCCCTGTGAGATCAGATTTACTCGCATCAATGCGTTGGAGAATAAATGAGGCAATCAATCCCGCAAGATAGTGAGCTACGAATACCGGCATCTCTTGATTGTCTGAGCGTTCTCCGATGAGCACTTTATCTGCCGTAACGCTGGGACTACCAAATACTTCATCAATGGAAATATTTCGACAACGTGTGCACGGAGTCTTTCCAGGTTGAACAAGTGGGCCAATCACGCACTTCCCACCATCTGGTGGAGTAATGACAAGGTGTTCTTGCCCGGCAGACATCCACTGCGAAAGTAACTGTGTATCCATCGCTCCGATATGAATCTTGATATATCGCTCGGGTGGCTCACCATCGAGTTCTTGCGCACTTTCGAGCCTTTCAATCGGAAAGAGCGATAACTCTTTTCCGAGATCCTCCATTCGCTGCTTATAGGACTGACCTACATCGGTAGATCGAATAAATCCTGCACTGAGATCTGTATCGATGATGAGTGGATTGTGCGAGCGCGTACCTAGCGCAAAGTGAGTGTAGGTCACTCCACTTGAGAGCAAAATTCCATAGAGCAAGGTTGCAATGCGATCGCTTCCATAAATTTCTATACGAACATTCTGTCGCGCATTGATAATCGATGCCCCTG
>CANLFL010000094.1 GCA_947489825.1 Candidatus Nanopelagicaceae bacterium | reverse complement strand
CCACATCTGCGGGTTGGTCGATCAAAATTGTCAGCGTAGGAAAGAGAGATTCTGTGGCCCAACGCGAAATACGTGCAACTTCGGCCGGTTCGAGAACGCGGCCTGCACCTTGGTAGGCAATCGATGAATCAAAGTAGCGATCGGTAAGAACAACATCACCGCGATCGAGTGCGGGGCGAATAACAGAGAAGACATGGTGGGCGCGATCTGCTGCATATAACAAAGCTTCTGCACGCGGGCTAATCACACCAGTTTCGTGTCCGAGCAAGATTTTGCGCAAATCTTTTCCAAGATCTGTGCCGCCTGGTTCGCGAGAAAGTACAACGGTCTCACCCTCTTGTTCTAGCCACTCTTTGAGTAAATGTGATTGTGTTGATTTGCCAGTTCCTTCGCCGCCTTCGAGTGCGATGAAGATTCCTTTAACGGGTTCGCCGGTAATTGATCCGAGTTCGCCTTTAAATGCGTTTACAACATCGCTCCACAAGGAAACGGTTGGGCGATCCTTCATCTGGCGATATGAGAGCCAACCAATAAGTACCGCGATGGCACCCGCAATAAGGAAGGTTGCTTGTGATCCATTGAAGACATACTCGGTGGAACCGACATCAAAGGTGTGAACACCGAAGGTTGCAGCGATCAGTGGTGAGATTGCAAGGACTGCAACCAAGGTGATGCGGATCAGTGATTGCACGAATGCAAAGGTGCGACCGCGCACCTCATCCTTTACTTCCATGCCGAGCATCGTGAAGCCGGTAACCCAGGTAATTCCGGTGAATGCGCCAAGGATGATGGTGATAAAGATTGAGACGGTGAAGTTTGTAATCAGTGAAAGGAAGATAAGGAAGAAGCCAGATGTTGCAAGGGATGCACCGAATAAACGGCGGCGTGAGAACTGGGCAAAGACTTTAGGGCCGGCTGCGATGCCTAGGGCTAGCCCTGTGAAAACAGCGCCAAATAGGACTCCGTATGCGGCATCTCCGCCGCCGAGATCGCCTACAAATGTTCGAGCGAGCCCAATGACTGCACCGGCTGCAGAGAATGCACCAACCATTCCGATGATGAGGCCGCGGATAATTTTTGATTCACTGACAGATTTCCAACCTTGAACGAGTGCGGCAATAACACTTTCTTGTGATTTTTTATCGGCTGCCGCCCCACGTGGAATCTCTTTGAGGTTATAAACGGTGATTGCGGCGAATAAGAAGCTAATTGCGTTGATGTAGAGGGCGATATCTACAGAGTTGCCTTCAAACGCTGGGAAGGCAACGGTAATTGCTGATGAGAGCAGCGAGAGCACGGTGAACAAGATCGCTGCAACGGGTGCGGTGCCGTATGCGGCCAATAGTGAGACTTGGTTGGCATTCTCTATCTTTTCGCGTGGAACAAGGTTGGGAACTGTGGCCTCTTTGGCAGGTGACCAGAAGAGTGTGAGACATTCGACCAAGATCATCGCTGCGTATAACCAGAAATATGTGCCGACAATTGGAATAGATATGTAGAGCGCTGCGCGCAAGATATCGACGGTGACCATCAGGCGTCTGCGATCAAAGCGATCTGCCAAGACACCAGCAAGTGGACCGAGGAATACAGCAGGAAGCAAACGTGCAATAAAGACACCTGCGATAGCAAAGTTAGCTGTTGAATACGATCCGCCAGAAAGTTGTTGCGCTAGCGCAGTTGTTGCGAGAAGTCCGAGCCAATCACCGAGGGATGAGAAGACCATCGAGTTCCAGAGCTTGCGAAATGGCTTGATAGAAAGAACGCTACGCGTGACATCCTGCGCAGGTGCGGCGGGACGAGGTAGCGATGCGGACATGGATTAAGTCTATCGGGGCTGATTTACAGGGGAAAAGAGCCTAAAAGAGGCTCTCTATGCTCTCTTTGAGGCTGTAACGCGAGGTAAATCCCATTGCCAATTTTGCCAGCGATACATCAGCACAGAGAAATGCAGGATCACCTGCGCGACGATCTGTATCAACGGGCGTGATCTCTCTGCGACCCATTGCATCGATAACAAATTGTACAATCTCACGAACTGATGCGCCGTTACCGGTTCCGATATTCATTGTGGCTGGAAGTGCTTGTGTGGCATCGGCTGCTGCTAAATGTGCGGCTGCGATATCGCGAACATCAACATAGTCACGTACACATGTGCCATCTGTTGTTGGGTAATCATGGCCATAGATAACAGGTGTTTGGCCAGCCTTAATTTTGTTAATCACGATAGGTACAAGGTTTTCTACAGAATTATCAAGTAACGCTTTGTTGGCAACGCCTACAACGTTAAAGAATCTCAGCGATGATCCGTGGTTACCTGGGATCGAAATAAAATCAGTTACCTTGCTTTCGGCTGACAACTTTGAAGAACCGTATGGTGAAATCGGTGCAGTCGGTCCATCTTCGCGACATGGATCCATCGAATCTGGACTGCCATAGACAGCTGCGGTGGAAGAGAAGATAAAGCGCTTTACGCCATGGCGTTTAGCGGATTCAATTAACTCAACAGTGCCTGTGTAGTTAACTTCCTGATACTCGTCAGGCTTTTCCATTGACTCACCAACAGCCTTTAGGGCTGCGGTGTGCACGATGCCGGTGAAGTTTCCTGCTGCAATGAGCGCATCGACTTTCGCATATTCGCGAATATCAAGAACTTCTAGCGGGATATTGATGCCGTGCTTTGAACGAAGGTAATCCACGCGTGACTCAAGGCCTTGGTAGAGCGAATCAAGTAGAACTACATCTTTGCCAGCTTCGATGAAGAGGTCGGCGATATGTGTGCCGATATATCCAGCACCACCTGTAATTAACCACTTCTGCTTGCTCACGTAGCGAGTCTAGCCTGTGGGAATATGTAGCACTTTACTTATTTGTGCTACAATTTCTTATGGCTACAAAACCAACTCAAAAAAGAAAGTCGGTAGTAGCGCCTACCCGCGCGAGGAAAGCGAAAAAATCAATCGTAGAAATAAAGATTGAAGAAGAGTTAAGGGTTGGTATCCGCGAGCTCAGACAAGATGCGTCACGAATCATTGATCTTGTGAAAAGCGGCCAATCTTTTCTCATCACAGAACATGGACGCCCTGTTGCCAAACTTAATCCTTTGCTAGGGCCCACCTTGGAAGATCTCATTGAACTTGGTGTGATTACTCCGGCCACACGTAAATATGACCCTGCGATTGATCGTCCATTACCGAATCCTGGCAACATAGATTTAGTCGCAGCGCTACTAGCAGATCGCGCAGCCGCGCGATACTGATGTGGTACTTCGATAGTTCGGCTATCTTGGGGGCGCTCCTTCAACAGAAGGATTCAGATCCAATAACAGTTCTATTGAGCCAGGGTATTTGCACCTCTCGGCTCTCTCGGGTCGAAGTCTTCAGATCTATTTCCCGGATAGCGCCAGAACTGCGTGATGCCAGTGATGATTTCTTTGCACGGTGCGTTCTCATAGAGATGGAGAGAGTTTTCCTTAAACGAGCTGAGGAATATTCTCAGGAAATAACCTTAAAGAGCGCTGATGCAATTCATGTTGCAACAGTTGAGTTCCTGCGATCCATGCTCTTTGGCCTCGTCACTTTGGATAAACAAATGATTTTGAATGCAAAGCGACTTGGGATAAAGGTTTACGAACCCGCCGCATAAGGGCGTTACTTTTTCTTTGCCTTACCTGTAGCAGCTTTCTTGGCGACTTTCTTCTTCGCTGCTTTTTTAACAACATTCTTTGTGAGTGTCGGCGCAGTATCGCCAGCCTTTACTTTGGCTGCCTTCTTACGTGCCTTCTTAGGTGATGGGCCGTTCTCGGCCTCCCAGGCACGGCGCCCCGCCAATAGCTCAAGTGCGCGATCAAGTGTGAGGCCCTCAAGAGTATCTCCGCGACGAAGCGTTGCATTTGTCTCGCCATCGGTGACATACATTCCAAAGCGACCATCTTTAACAAT
>CANLFL010000093.1 GCA_947489825.1 Candidatus Nanopelagicaceae bacterium | reverse complement strand
CATGTAAATGTGTGCCTACTGAGCCAAGTGATTCAGCCAGCACAACATTGGCACCACCGTGAAGCAGGCCAAACGGTTGAGTATTTCCTTCTACTGGCATCCGTCCAACAAGACGTTCAGGGGAGGCCTCAAGAATTTCGATCCCCATCTTCTTGTCGAGGGCACCGCCTCCGCGCTCACGAAGAATGTCAAGGAAATTTGGTTCCGTCATAGTTGAGGAGTTTATACCTAAGATATGGGTCATGGCGAAGAACGAGAAGAGACTCCTTCTCATTGATGGTCTCTCCATGGCCTACCGAGCTTTTTTCGCTCTTCCGGCAGAGAACTTCACTACTGCAACCGGCCAACACACCAATGCCATCTATGGTTTTGCAACGATGTTGATCTCACTACTTAAAGATGAGAAACCTACCCACGTCGCCGTGGCCTTTGATGTATCACGTAAGACTTTTCGAACCGAAATTTTTCCTGAGTACAAAGCAAATCGTGCAAAAACACCAGATGAGTTTCGATCGCAGATGTCTTATCTCAACGATCTCGTCACTGGTTTTGGCATTACACAGTTTGCAGTGGAAGGTTTTGAAGCCGATGACATTATCGCCACCCTCGCCACTCGTGCAGAACGCGATGGCTTCGACGTCCTCATCTGTACAGGGGACCGAGATAGTTTCCAGCTCGTTACAGAATCGATCACCGTTTTATATCCCAAGCGTGGCGTGAGTGAGATGGCGCGCATGACACCCCAAGCTGTGATTGATAAGTATCAGATGACACCAACGCAGTATCCAGATTTTGCCGCACTGCGCGGAGATCCCAGCGATAACCTCCCATCAATTCCGGGGGTAGGTGAGAAGACTGCAGCTAAATGGATTATTGACTATGGATCCTTGGAGAAGTTACTTGAAAAAGCAGATGAAGTCAGTGGCAAAGTTGGTATCGCTCTACGCGAAAACATTGAGAGTGTTAAGCGCAATCGTGAGTTAACGCAGCTCATTCATACAGTTGATATCGAAGCTAATCCTGCAGCACTGGCATGGTCGGGGGTAGATATCTCCGATCTCGCTCCGCTTCTTGAAACACTCGAGTTTAGGACACTCAAAGATCGTCTCTCCGTCATTGCAATCGCTGGATCACACGATGAAACACCCGCGGCCACTTCAATCTTCCCACGCGAACTAGATCAAAAGGTTCTGACACCTGTTGAGATGAGTGCAAAGATTGCTAAACATGGTGGGGAGATAGCACTCTCTTACAAAATCGCGGACGAGGTATTGCATCGCTACGCCGTAGCTCTCTCGCCGGACGAGGTTTATGTAGTGCACTCCAGTGACATTGGCTCATGGGGTGCTGATGCGAATATTCCTAAGATCGTTCATGATGGCAAGACACTTTCTCGGATGCAAGAAATTGAAGGCATCATCTTTGATACCAGCCTTGCTGCCTATGTCCTTAACCCAGGTGTACGAACGCATGAAATCACCGATCTGCTTGAACGTTATGGCGATGGTTCGACGTTAGATCTGACTTCCCCTGAAAGTTCGGTCGCATCTTCGGCTTCACAACTCTTCACTTTAAGAACTTCATTGGATCAAGAGTTGAAGTCTCGTGGCGTGGACGGTCTTCTCTATGATCTCGAACTTCCCATCGCACACCTTCTTGCAGTGATGGAGCGCAGGGGAGTAGCCGTCGATAGCAAGAAGCTCGCCGATCTCTTGCAGTACTTTGAATCTGAAGTATCGGCGCAGACCAAAGTAGCGCACGATTCAGTGGGACATGAATTTAATGTGGCATCTCCTAAGCAGCTGCAGGTTGTGCTCTTCGAGGAGCTGGCGCTACCAAAGACAAAGAAGATTAAGACTGGCTTTACTACCGATGCTGAAGCTTTAGCTTGGCTCTTCGCAAAATCTCAGCACCCCGTATTGGCAGCGCTGCTTCGCATTCGTGAAACAAAGAAACTTGCAACGACAATCGAAGGTTTAATAGCTGAGATTGCATCCGATCAACGTATCCATACTCACTTTGCACAGACTATTACTGCGACAGGTCGACTCTCATCAGTAGGTCCAAATCTGCAGAACATCCCGGTTCGTACCGAAGAGGGGCGCAAAATTCGTGATTGCTTCATTGCTGGCAAAGGCTTTGATCAACTCATCACTGCAGATTACAGTCAGATCGAGATGCGCATCATGGCCCACTTATCAAATGACAAACATCTTCTTGAGGCTTTCTCGTCAGGGGAAGATCTGCACGCAACAGTTGCCGCTGAGGTCTTTGGAGTTGCTGCTACCGACGTGGATCCAGAGATGCGTCGCCAGATTAAGGCGATGTCCTATGGACTTGCCTACGGCCTTAGCTCTTACGGACTTGCAGTCCAGCTCGATCTTTCACCACCTGCAGCGCAAGATCTTATGGATCGTTACTTCCTTCGCTTTGGAGGCATCAGAGATTATTTGAAGAACGTTGTTGAGGAAGCGCGCAAGGTCGGATATACCGAGACGGTATTAGGTCGTCGCAGATATTTGCCCGATCTTATGCAGGACAATCGCGTACGTCGCGAAATTGCAGAGCGGATGGCTTTGAATGCACCTATCCAAGGCTCAGCTGCTGACATCATTAAATTAGCAATGCTCAATGTGCAGAAGGCCCTCGTAGCCGAAGGATTGCGTTCTCGATTGCTACTGCAGGTTCATGACGAGTTAATTCTTGAGAGTGTGACGGAAGAGGTAGAGATTGCGACAGAGATTCTTCGTCGCGAGATGGGAAATGCGTACCCTCTTAAAGCACCGCTCGATGTCAATGTAGGTGTAGGAATGAGCTGGAATGAAGCAGCTCACTAATACTTAAGTATTGAGATTTGAGTTATCAGCCATCGCAGCAAGATCTTCTTCATCTGTTGGGAGATCATTTGCAGCAGAGAGTCTGCCCTTGCCGATGCTGAGAATAAGGAAACCAAAAAATAACATCAGTGGCAGCATTGCTAAACCAACGCGGGGAAAAAAGTACTCGGAGACAACTCCGCCGACTGCAGCGCCAACTGCCATGAAAGAACCTTCGACGCTCCAGATCCAACCAAGTGATGATGTTTCTGAACCCTTAGGTCGGACAGCTTCTAGTACTTCAAAGTAAAAAACTTGCACCGCTCCGCCGACAAATCCAATTGACGCTCCAACTACCGCCATCGTCCAATCTGGATTGGTGATTACTACTGGGATGCAGGTAAGAAACCAGAAGAAGTATGCGCGTCGCAGCGCTGGCAGTGGTGCTAATTTCTTTGATACCAAACCACCAAGTAACCCACCTATAACTGTTGCAACACCAAAGGATGCAAAGATCCAAGCAACGCGGTGGGGGACACCTTCTTGCGTTGCAAATGCCGGAACAGCCACATCGAAGACTCCCCAACCGAATCCGATAAAGCAACCCTCAAACATGAGCAACTGCATGGCGCGGTTCGCAAAGAGATTTCCTTGATCCTTAACCTTCTTCTCTGGAATCCAGTTTCGAGAGACTGGCGTCAGGGCTAGTCCGATGCCTCCGATAAACATAAATGCTGCAACAACATCAAGAGCGAGAAAAGAGCGACTGGATAAGGCAAGTGAGGTAACTATTACAGGGCCAATAACACTCGTCGAACTCATCATTGCTGAATCGAAAGCGTATGCGGTACGTAGATACGAGTCTGGAACGAGATCTTTCCAGAGTGGACGCACAGATAAATTAATGGGTGGTGCCGTGATGCCAAGAATAAATGCAGTGATGAGGATAGATCGTGAAGTCTCCATAGTGTTCAGTGTCAGGATCAGAGCAGAGTAAGCAGGTACCAAAATTCGTATGACCCACTTTTGGCCCCATCTATCCATCACTGAGCCGCGGATGCCGGCAGTCAGCGATCCAGCGAGAGAATTTAATCCGATTGCAAAACCGGCGATGGCAACGGAACCAGTTTCCT
>CANLFL010000092.1 GCA_947489825.1 Candidatus Nanopelagicaceae bacterium | reverse complement strand
GTTGGAGAACCCATCACTACCTATGCCACATCTTCAGGTGGCGCAGCTTCATACCGACGTTTAGCACGAGAACTTATCGCCAGAGGAGGCGCACGATGACACGCAGAGCAAACCTTCCAGGAGCAGATGAACTTTTTCGTTCTACGGCCCCAGCCCTAAGTTCAGTGCCAACACAATCGATTCCAGACCATGCCGCTCCCCTTGTCGCACCTGCGATCGCGACTCCTAAAACACCATCATCTAAAAAGGGTGTACGCACGATTGCGCGACGTCGTGTGACTACGGTTGATCGCTCCCCATCTGGTCGTGAACGCCATGATGAAAAAATCACGGTTTATCTTTCACCAGATGAACTCTTTGAGCTAGATCAGGCCCGTTTACAACTGCGTGGAGATTTAGGTCTTGCAGTTGATCGCGGCCGCATTGTTCGCGAATCAATAGCTGTAATCATCGCCGACCTTGAAGCCAAGGGAGATCAAAGTATCTTGGCACGTCGCCTGCGAGGTCTCTAACAGATTTATTTAGCTCGAGGATGAGCCATTGAGTAGCTCTCTCGAACTTTATCGATCGTTATTAGCGTGTATATCTGTGTTGTAGTAACCGAGGCATGCCCCAATAACTCCTGTACTACACGAATATCTGCGCCGCCATCTAACAAATGTGTGGCATATGAATGCCTAAAAACGTGTGGAGAGACATGTTCGGTAACTCCGGCCGCATCTGCGGCATCTAAGACCATTTGCCATGCCGATTGTCTAGAAATTCTTGAGCCCCGCGAGTTGAGAAAAAGTGCCGATGTTGACTTCGAACTCCTAGCCGCTAAATCAGGTCTTACCCTGGTTAGATAATTATCGATCGCTTGAGTGGCAAAAGATCCCAATGGAACAATTCGTTCTTTAGCTCCCTTGCCGCGTAATTTCAATATGGTAATGACTCCATCGTTAGTCTCAATGGAACTTAAATCATTCAGATTTATGCCAATCAACTCACTAACTCGTGCGCCACTGCTATATAAAAGCTCTAACATCGCCTGATCGCGAATCGTAACTGGTTGGCCATCTCGGTGGGCAGAATCGATCATAGAAACAATTTGAGAAATACTTAGAGCTTTCGGCAAGCGCCTTGCAGATTTCTTAGTCGCGATCTCTATAGTTGGGTCTGCATATCCATACTCTTGCTGAAGATGTTTGAAAAAAGACCGCAGCGTTGAATCAACTCTATTAATACTTGCAACCGATAACTTTGCCTCACGCAGTGAAGATTCAAATTGAGCGATCGTCTCAGAATCAACTTCAGACAAAGATTTTTCCTCCAAGAAGAGCGCAAACTTAACCAAATCTCTTCTATAGGCAACTATTGAATTGGCAGCCAAGCCCCTCTCAATCTGCAGATGATTGAGAAAGGATGTCGCCGCAAGATCAAAGTTCAACGCTTGGATATCCATGTGCCTCCGTCCTGAATGGTGACGGTGTGTCCTGCATGGACAAACTCCGAAACACCTTCTGGTGTAATGGCGACTCGGGATTCGTGGACTTTAATCTCCTTCGGAACGCCAACGAGCATGATTAGCCTTTCGCTGCAACCGCCGCTGCTATCAAACCGATAAATAATGGGTGTGGTCGCGTTGGACGTGAACGCAACTCAGGATGAGCTTGCGTGCCTACGTAGTAAGGATGCACCTCTTTAGGTAGTTCCACAAACTCCACCAAGTCTCTTTCCTTAAACATTCCGGAGAACACCAGACCGGCCTTGGAAATTTGTTCTCGATACTGGTTATTTACTTCATAACGGTGACGATGACGCTCAGAAATTTCTATAGCACCATAGGCTGATGCCACCACTGAACCGGCAAGCAGATCTGCTTTGTAGAGACCAAGGCGCATAGTTCCTCCCATATCGCCTTTTCCGGAGACGACATCTTTTTGATCATCCATTGTTGCAATCACAGGTGTACCCGCATCTGAAAATTCCGCAGAGATCGCATCTGTGATCCCAGCTAAATTGCGAGCAGCCTCAATCACCATACATTGCAATCCTAGGCACAATCCCAAAGTTGGAATCTTGTGCTCGCGCGCAAATTTAAGCGCGCCTACTTTTCCTTCAATTCCGCGGATACCAAATCCGCCTGGAACACAAATCGCGTCCACTCCCTCAAGGTGTTTTTTCGCACCCTCTGCAGTTTCGCATTCATCACTCGCGATCCAAACAATCTCAATCTTTGCAAGATTTGCAAAGCCACCTGCGCGTAATGCTTCAGAGACGGAAAGATAAGCATCGGGTAGATCGATGTATTTTCCTACTAGGCCAACTTTTATCTGGTGTTTTGGATGATGTACCTTTTCAAGTAGTTCATCCCAATCGCCCCACACAACATCGTGACAATCAAAGCCAAGGCGTTTAACCACATAAGCATCTAGGCCTTCACTATGTAATACCTTCGGAATATCATAAATTGAGGGTGCATCAACTGCCGCGACTACCGCTTCGGAATCAACGTCACACATCAAAGAAATCTTCTTTTTAACTCCTTCTGGAATCTCACGATCAGAACGCAAGACAATTGCATCAGGCTGGATTCCGATACTTCGCAAAGCAGCCACCGAGTGCTGAGTTGGCTTAGTTTTCAATTCACCAGAAGGGCCGATGTATGGAACCAATGAAACATGCAAATAAAAGACATTGTCGCGGCCAACATTTTGGCGAATTTGACGAATAGCTTCAAGGAATGGTTGAGATTCAATATCTCCCACCGTGCCACCAACTTCAGTAATTACTAAGTCAATATCAGGACCAGCCATCGCAAGAATGCGTTCTTTTATCTCATTTGTGATGTGTGGGATTACTTGAACAGTCTCCCCTAAATACTCACCACGACGCTCGCGAGCTATGACACGTGAATAAACCTGTCCTGTGGTCACATTTGCTGAGCCATGCAGATTGCGATCCAAGAATCTTTCGTAGTGGCCAATATCTAGATCTGTCTCAGAACCATCATCTGTAACAAAGACTTCACCATGTTGGAATGGATTCATGGTGCCTGGATCAACATTGAGATAAGGATCGAGTTTTTGCATGGTCACGCGGATACCGCGAGCTACCAATAATCTTCCAAGACTTGAAGCGGTGAGTCCTTTGCCTAAACTTGAGGCGACTCCGCCTGTTACGAATAAATGCTTAGTCACATGTGCTTGGCCCATGGAAGTCAAACCTATCATTTAAATCAGTGCGTGAACTACACCTTCAGGGATAGAAGCTCTGTGGCGTGTTCGCGGGCGCTAGAAGAGTTCTCAAGACCAGCCAGCATTCGGGCTATCTCCTCGATGCGATCCTCTCCTGACACATTTCGGACATCGCTTTGACTGACAGTGCCATCATTATTTTTCGTCACAACAAAATGGCTGTCAGCCCATGCTGCCACCTGTGGCAGATGTGTCACCACAATCACTTGGGCATGTTGGGCCAACTGATGTAAACGCTTACCCACTTCGATTGCTGCCTTTCCCCCTACACCTGCATCTACCTCATCAAAAACATATGTGCCTATGGGATGAGTTGTTGCAATGACTACCTCTAAGGCCAGCATCACGCGCGACATTTCACCACCCGATGCACCTTTAGCTAAGGCCACTAGCGGTGCATCCTTGTGGCCTTTAATAAACATCCCTATTTCATCGCAGCCGTGAGAAGTAAAATCTGATTCCTTTGGCGCTGAATAATCGATGCTATCGACCTTTGCCACAAATGATGCGTGAGGCATCGACAGTTGTTGAATCTCTGAAGTTACTAACTGTGAAAGTTGTTCCGCAGATTTGATCCGTCTTTCAGAGACAGCCCTGGCAGCGGCAAGAAGAAGCTGCTTATGGCCCATCAATTCAGCCTCAAGCTCTTGCAGGCGTTGGTCTCCGCCCTCTAGATCAGCGATTGCATCCGAAGAGTTCTTAAAACGAATTGTTAGTTCCGATAACTCTTGCTCATGAGTTCCT
>CANLFL010000091.1 GCA_947489825.1 Candidatus Nanopelagicaceae bacterium | reverse complement strand
TTTGCTACGGTAATAGATTCTTCAACTGCATCACGATAAGCATCTGTGCCCGCTGCCGCGAGTGAGAACCAGAACGGTAGACCACGAGTACGCCGGGTTAATTGGATTGCATAATCTGATGGACTCCATGAGCCATCATGGAGAGATTCAAGGTAAGAGGCATGTTGTGTATGTGTAGTGCGCGCAATCTCAGGGTTGCGATAAACAAGTGCGCAGGCATCATATGGAGCAAAAAGCCACTTATGTGGATCAACAATAAATGAATCACAGAGTTCGACACCGATAAAGAGCGCGCGAACTGATGGCGCACATAGCCCTGCCAGGCCATAGGCACCATCGACATGGAACCAGATGTTGCGATCGTGGGCAGCCTTAGCAGCACCAACAAGATCATCGATCACGCCAAGGTTTGTTGTTCCAGATGTTGCAACGACTGCGCAGATTCGCCCCGTATTTGTTCCTTGATAGTGATCGATTGCGGCAGCAATATCGTCGCCATGAATACGCAGATCATCACGCGGTGCAATCTTGACCAGCTCTACATCCATGATCTTGGCTGCGGTGGCAATCGATGAATGCGCCTCTGCGCTACATGCAATAGCCCACTTAGTTACATCAGGAAATTTCGCACGGGCATCTTCACGTGCTGTGACAAGTGCTGAGAGATTTCCAATTGTCCCGCCCTGTACAAATACTCCACCGGCACTTTCTGGAAGTCCTGCTAAATCAGATAACCAGCGCAGCGCTTGGTTCTCGGCAAAGACAGCGCCCGCACCTTCTTGCCAAGAGCCGCCATAGAGCGCACTTGCTCCAACTACGAGGTCAAAGAGATTTGCATACTCACTTGGTGCAGAAGGAATAAATGCCAAGTTGCGGGGATGATCTGTTGAGATGCACGCCTTTGCTAATACTTCAGTAAATACCCCTAGTGCTGCTCGCCCGCCGAGTCCGCGTTCGGTAATTGTGTTTCCAACTTCTGCGAAGAGATCTTCTGCAGTGCGTGGACCATCAAGTGGTGGATCTGATTTAAGACGCTCGAGGCTATACGCCAAGATCTCATTTGCTAGCTCTTCAACTTCAGGGGTGAACTTATGCACTGTGGCGTGCTCGTTTTACAATGTTCCGCAGCATCGTTGGAAATACAAAGAGATGTAATGGAGCAATGGCATGCCAATAAAGTTGCCCACCTAACCCACGTGGATTAAATGTCGCTTCTTGCAGTACATGTGTCTTTCCGTTTTCTGTAGTAACGGTAAATTCAAGCCACGCTTTTCCAGGCAAGACCATCTCTGCATATAGTTTTAATCTGCGGCCAGGTTCAATTTCTTCCACTCGCCAAAAATCTAAGCTCTCGCCGATGCGTAAGAAATCTGGGTCACGGCGTCCGCGGCGTAAACCTACTCCACCAACAGCGCGATCGATCAGGCCGCGAGCCCACCACAGGAGATCAGAACCAAACCATCCATGTTCGCCGCCGATTCCTTCAATCTGTCTCCAAATTTTCTCTGCCGAAACATCTGTCGTTACTTCCCGGCGATCACGTAAAATTGCTTCGCCGGCCCATTCAGGATCACCTTGAGCTTTCTGCCATGGCGCAGTCGGACTTGTTGCATCCGACCAACGGGTCTCCACGCTATGAGCGCTTATCTTCGAGAGCGCAAGTGTCATAGCTGTTGATACATCAGTTAATCCTTCAGCTGGAAGCGCAATCGTTGCATCAATACTCTTTGCTGGATCTGCTACAACTTCACTGATGAGTGAGCCAACAAGTGGGCGAGCCAGTGCGGTTGGAACAGGTGTTACGAGACCAATCCATAAACTAGATAGACCTGGGGTAAGAACTGGAATCTTTATGATGATACGTTTTTTAAGTCCAGATAACTTTGCGAATTTCTGCATCATGTCGGCATATGTCAAAACTTCCGGGCCACCAATATCAAAGACTTTATCTACTGGTGTTTCAAGTAACGCTGCACCCTTTAAATAATGTAAGACGTCACGAATTGCAATCGGATGCGTGCGGTTCATTACCCATTTAGGAGTTGTCATAATCGGCAAACGATGTGTGAGATGGCGCAACATTTCAAAACTTGCAGAGCCCGAGCCAATAATAATTCCTGCGCGTAACTCCATTACCGGCACCGAAGTACTTGCTAGCTCTACTCCAGTGCGAGCGCGTGAGGCTAAGTGCTTACTAATATTTTTATCGTTAGCAATCCCACCTAAGTAAACAATTTGTGAAACACCAGCAGCCTCTGCTGCCTGCGCAAAGTCGCGCGCCATCTTTGACTCAATCTCATCAAAGTTTGGACCAAGATTTATCGAGTGCAAAAGGTAATACGCTGTATGAACTCCGACAAGCGCGTTATCAATGTCCGCTCGATTCTCAGCGCTACCTTCACTTATTTCTACCGAAGATGCCCATGGTTGTCCCTGCACCTTGTGCCAATCACGCACCAAAATCCGGACATCGAGTTTCTCTTCAATAAGCGCTTTGACTAAACGCCCGCCAACATAGCCAGATGCCCCTGTGACGAGATACAGGCGCTTTTGATTCTTCGCTTCCATGAGGTTCAGCCTAGACTGCACTCATGGCAACTTCCACACGACCTCGCGTCGTCATCCTTGGTGCAGGCTTTGGTGGCCTTGCGACGGCTCGCGCATTGGCTGGTAAGGCCGATGTGATCGTGGTTGATCGCCATAATTATCAAACATTCTTGCCTCTTCTGTATCAGGTCTCCACTGCTGGCCTTGCCGCAGACCATGTTGCTCACCCTGTGCGCGGAATACTCAATAAAAAGGGAGTTAAATTCCGTATGGGTTCGCCGGTCTCTGTCGATCACAAAAATAAATCGATCAAACTTGATTCCAGCGAAAGTCTAGATTTTGATCACTTAGTTGTGGCTCTTGGCTCTTCTACAAATGATTTTGGAATACCTGGAGTTGCCGAATACGGGCTTGGGATGAAGAACGTCCACGAAGCAATTGCAATCCGCGCTGAGATTATGCGGCGCTTTGAAGATCTCTGCCGCTTTGAAGACAACACTCGCCTGAGTATCTCAGTAATCGGTGGCGGACCAACGGGTGTTGAGATGGCTGGTGCGATTGCAGAGCTTGTGCGTGGACCGTTGCGCAATGATCACCAACACGCATCCGAACATATGGATATCTATCTGATCGAAGCGGGCCCACGAATTCTGCCGATGTTCTCAGAAAAACTTTCTCATCGTGCACAACGTGACCTTGAAAAGATGGGCGTAATAGTAAAACTTAATACCGCCGTGCAAGAAGTTAAACCTCGCTCCATTTTGGTAAAAGGTGCCGATGCAATTCCATCGGAGGTAACAATTTGGGCTGCTGGTGTTAAAGGTGAGCCAGCAGGTGCCTCGCTTAATCTTCCACTCGATGGAACGCGTATCGATGTTGATCCAACGCTCGCTGTTTCGCACTATCCATATGTCTGGGCTATCGGTGATATCTCTGGTGCAAAAGATGCAGATGGTCGCTTCTTGCCGCAGGTAGCACCCGTTGCGCTACAGCAAGGCAAATTTGTTGGAGATCAGATTCTTCGACTAGCCACTGGTAAGGCTCTGACACCATTTAAATATCGCGATAAGGGATCAATGGCAACCATCGGCCGACATAAAGCAGTTGTGCAGGTTGGTAGGTTCACCATGACAGGAATTCCCGCTTGGTATGCCTGGCTCTGGCTGCACTTGTTCTATCTATTAGGTGGAAGTAATAAAATTGGCACGATGGCTGATTGGACCTGGAACTACCTGACTTTTGATCGCGGCAATCGTCACATCATGGATAGCATGTAAAGATGGCTGGTTACATCGATCTAGGTGGGCACCAAGTTTTTTCCTATGAGTGGCCACACGATGGTGAAGCAGTTGTATTACTCCACGGTGGACTTAGCCAGACATCGCATTGGGATTCATCTGTGCTCCCAGCTATCGAAGATTCATTTCATGCCTATGGCTATGACCGCACTGGACATGGATTTACCGGAGATCGTGATGGAAGTTTCCACTTTGATTTTCAAAGAGATGAAGCGATCGCATATCTAGAAGATGTTGTGAAAGATCCGGCACACCTCATTGGTTATA
>CANLFL010000090.1 GCA_947489825.1 Candidatus Nanopelagicaceae bacterium | reverse complement strand
TTTATGTTCAAGCAGATGATATCACTGGGAAATCAATTCTTGCAGGTGTCATTGTCGGTTCGCTTGCCTGCGCAATTTTGGTCATTAACAATGTGCGTGACCGCGCTAAAGATGAGGTCGCAGGAAAGCTCACACTCGCCGTCTGCTTGGGTGATAAACGATCAAGGATTATTTATACCGTGCTCGTTATCGCTCCATATCTACTTACCGCAGGGTTTGGTACGCCCTGGACTTTGCTGACCTTACTTACCTTGCCAATGACCATCTCAATTCTTAAGGCACTCAGGTCAGGAATTCAGGGGGTCGACTTGATTGCGCTCCTTGGAAGAACTGGAAAGCTGCAGATGCTTTTTAGCCTGGCCCTATCTCTCGCACTTATTATTTAGAGGCTAGGATTACCCCATGCTCAGAGTTCTTCTCTTCATCGCGCTAGCAGCGCTACCGCTCTATGCATTTATTGATTGCGCGATGAAAGATGAGACTCAGATAAAGAATCTTCCAAAATGGGGTTGGCTTCTAGTCATTCTATTTACTCAAGCATTTGGAGCAATCGCATATTTCATCGCTGGCCGTAATCGCGGAAATGGCGGTGGATTTAAGAAGGGTCCAAAGCGTCGTATCTTGCCGCCTGATGATGACCCAGATTTCTTACGTAAGCTCTAACTCTTTTATAGATCTACAAACCAGAGTATGTGTGCTTGCCTGTTCCCCATACATTGACATAGACATAGTTAAATAAGAATGTAGATCCTGCAAATAGACAGAGCCACGCAGCGCGACGACCTTTCCAGCCGACAGTTACGCGCGCATGTAAATATGCAGCGTAGGCAACCCAGGTAATGAATGCCCACGTCTCCTTTGGATCCCAACCCCAATAACGTCCCCATGCACTCTCAGCCCAGATTGCGCCAGCGATTACTGAAAACGTCCAGAGTGGAAATACAAATGCAACGAGTCGATATGAAAGTTGATCAAGAACTTCAAGAGAGGGAAGACGTGTAGCCCAGGCTGGGCGTCCCGCTCCTCGTTCGCGAGCATCAAGGTAGAGATACGCGCCGGCGATTACATTTGAAAGTAAGAAGACTCCACCCGAAATAATTGCGGCGATTACATGGATTACTAACCATGTTGATTTAAGTGCAGGAACAAGCGGTGCGCTATCACGATAAAGAAGTGTGATGGCAGTACCAAGAGTTAAGAGAGCTGCCAGTGAGATAAAGAGTCCGAGCCAACGAAGGTCATACTTTCGAAGTGCAACAAGGTAGGCACCGGTAAAGGCGAGTGCTCCGGTGATGGAGAACTCGTACATATTTCCCCATGGAACATGTCCATTTGAGAGACCACGAGCAATCACTCCAACAAAGAGCAAGATAAAGGCAAGGAGCATCAGCGCTGTTGCGATGCGTGCGGCTTTATCTGCCTTGCTGTAATCCATCTTTCGGGCATCTGAACCTTCAGCAGGAACTTTAACTGCCCAAGCGGTTTCAAATGCATGCGCAAAGAATGAGAGTGCGAAGACGCCCATGGCGCTGTAGATAAAGTTATTGGAGATGTAAGCCCATGTTGTCTGCATTACTTCTCTCCCTTAATTGCACTCACAAAACTAACCATTTCTTCTTCTAGCGCCGCTGCATTTGTCTTTGCCAGACCTGCAACTTCAACACGTCCGCTGGCATCAACCTTGATCCATATGCGTCGACGACGTCCGAATAGAGAGGCCAGCAATCCAAGTAGCGCAAGAATACCGCCGATCAGCGAATAGCTCTTGCCGGGATCTCTCACGACCTGCAGATTGATCCACGGTTCAACTTTTTCAAAGGTGATACTTCCGCCCTTAAAACTATAACTTTTCCCTGGTGCCAATGAATCTAACGCGATACGCGTCATAGATGTTGTATCGATTTTATAAATTGATTGCGGGATTCCAGTATCGAGACCTAGATCACCTTCCCAGATTGAGAAGAGTAGTTTGGGTTCTAGGAGTAGTGGATAGACAGAGATTGCGCCCATCTCTGGGTCGCGCTCATATGTCGGAACGAAGGAAGAGACAAAACCAATCTGTGGAGTTGCTTCTGGAACTTTAATTGAACCGATGGAACGAAGGTTTGTATCTTGCGGTAAAAATGGAACTGCGCCTTGGAATGTGACGTTGCCTGCTTCGTCTCGCACGGTAACAAATGGTGAGTACCCATTTGCTTGCAGGTAAATTCGTGATGTGCCGAAAGTGAGAGGCTTATTCACTTGAATAATCTGATCTTTTTGATTGCCAAGCTCATCAATTGTTGTTACATAGGCTGAATAATCTAGTGGAAAATTTGTTACTGGATCATAGGTAGCAACGAACTTATTGAGTCTTACCGAATACGTGTTAAGTGAAGTCTCATCGGTAAGTTTTCCATAGTCTAAAGAGTCATAGCTTGTTGCCAGATTTATAAAGCGTTCACCTGTTGTAATAATGGCGCTACCCCTCATTCCAAAGAGAGCTCCGACACTTACTCCGATAAGAATGAGAATGAGTGAGAGATGAAAGAGTAAATTGCCGCTTTCTCGGACATATCCCTTTTCGGCAGAGATTGATCCATCTTGAACACGTAGGCGGAAGCGATTCTTGCGTAACCACTTCTCTGCTCGCTCAAGATCTTGGCTATCGCCAGCAAATACTGAGTGGGCTTCGAGTTTCTCTAAATTCTTTGGTGTGGCTGGAGGAAGTGCGCGCATCGCTTTGAAGTGTTCAAAGGTACGAGGTAATACGCAACCGATCAGTGAGATAAAGAGGAGGATGTAGATCGCGCTAAACCAGGATGAGGCATAGACATCAAAGCCTGCTGCCCTATCAATCCAGCGCGCGAGTCCTGGTTGATCTATGAAGTATTGGCGTACAGCCATTGGATTCTGAGGGCGTTGTGGCAGAAGCGAACCTGGAATTGCCGCTAACCCCAACAGCATCAAAAGAATGAGGGCGGTGCGCATACTTGTTAATTGTCGCCAAGCAAAGCGAGCTAAGCCGCCGGCACCAATTTCAGGAACTTCAGTCTGCATCTGGGTAACCATTAAATCACCGGAGCAAAATCGCTAATTACTGATCGAAGATCGATCATCAATGAATTCCAGAGTCCACTTACCTGTAGCAAGCCAATAATTATTAAGAAAATTCCACCAATAAGTGAGATTGCTCTTCCGTTACGAGTCAGGAATTGGCGCAAGCGTGCAGAGCGATCAAAGAAGAGTCCAGTTGCAATAAAGGGAAGGCCAAGGCCAAGGCAGTAACCGAGTGATAAAACCGCACCGCGAAATGCACTTGATTCGCTAAAGGCCAAAGTCTGCACGGTTGCAAGTGCTGGACCGATACAAGGCGTCCAACCAACACCAAAGAGAAAACCGAGAATCGGCGCACCAATTAGTCCACCTGTTGTGGAAATGCGCGGACGAAGAGTTGGCATCATTGGAAAAGCTCCAGCAAAAATCACTCCTAATCCAATAGTGAAAATTCCAAGAACTCGCGTAATGATCTCTTCATGGACGGCAATTCTTGCTCCCAGCCCACCGAAGAGCGCGCCGTATGAGATAAAGAGGAGAGAAAATCCCATAACAAAGAGTGATGAACCAAGTAACACTCGCCCTCTTGCTTGTGAAAATCCTGCAGCATATGAGAGATAGCCCGGAACTAGAGGCAGGATGCACGGGGAGATAAAGGAGAGCAGACCTGCCACAAAGGCAAGAGGGAGTGCAAGGAGAATAAAGCCATCGAAGAGATTGTTGACGAAAAATTCATTCATGAACTCTGCACCCGCTCAATCAGCGTGCTCAACGAACCTATTGTGACAATGCCAGAAACACGCGCTGCAACATAACCCTGGCTATCTATAACGATAGTTGAGGGAATTGCGTTAGCGGGTAGCGATCCTTTAAAGCCGATCAAGAGAGCGTCATCTATCAGCGTGGGATAGGTGATGTTGCGCTTTCGCACAAATGCCTCGGCATTAACTAAATTATCGCGAGTCAGAATCCCAATAAATTGCACATCAGGATATTTCTCTGAAAGTGCGACCAGGGTTGGTGCCTCTGCCCGACATGGAGAACACCATGAGGCCCAGACATTTACTACGGCAACTTTTCCTGGCTCACGTGTGTAATTAACTCCTGTCAAAGTCATTCCACTTAACTCTGGAGCTTTTACTCGTGA
>CANLFL010000089.1 GCA_947489825.1 Candidatus Nanopelagicaceae bacterium | reverse complement strand
TTGCAATAATCGAAAAAAGGTCGGCGTTTCCGGTGCGCTCACCGTATCCATTAAGAGTTCCCTGAACATGTGTAACGCCAGCTTCAATGGCTGCCATTGAGTTGGCAATAGCGCAACCCGTGTCATTGTGGCAGTGGATTCCTAGTCGAGCACTTGATGCTTGGAGAACATCATGGACGACTTGAGAAAGTTCATCAGGCAACATTCCACCGTTGGTGTCGCAGAGTGCGATGACATCTGCCCCGGATTCAGCAGCAACGCGAACAACTTCGAGCGCGTAGGCACGATTGTTGCGATAACCATCAAAGAAGTGCTCGGCATCAAGAAATACGCGCTGACCTTCTTGGCGAAGGTGTGTAATGCTGTCACGAATCATCTCGAGGTTTTCATCCAGTGAAGTCTTGAGTGCAAGATCTACATGGCGATCGAATGCCTTAGCAACCAGTGTTACAACTGGGGCACCGCTATCGCGAAGTGCACCAAGCAGGGCGTCATCTGCTGCCTTTACATTGGGGCGACGGGTAGTGCCAAATGCTACAAATGTTGCGTTCTTAAGTTTCAATTCTTTCTTAGCGAGTGCGAAAAATTCAGTATCTTTTGGATTTGCCCCTGGCCATCCACCTTCGATAAAGCCAACACCGAGATCATCAAGGTGGCGAGCAATTGTTAATTTATCGTGGACAGAGAGATTGAGCCCCTCTTGTTGGGCGCCATCACGCAAAGTGGTGTCATAGATATGGAACGAGTCATTGATAGTCATCAGAGGACTCTCTTTACCCAGCCATGTTTATCTTCGAGGTTTCCGTGTTGAATTGCAAGAAGATGATTGCGGATCTGCATCGTGATCACACCAGGCTGACCATCGCCTGTTACCCAAGTACCCATCGTGCTCTTTGCTTGACCGATAGGAGAGACAACAGCTGCCGTTCCGCATGCAAAAGTTTCAGTGATTTCACCCGATGCAATTCCTGCCTGCCAATCGCTGGTGCTGATCATTCCCTCTTCAACTTTATAACCAAGATCGGCAGCAACGCTCAAGATTGAATCGCGTGTGACACCTGGCAGCAAAGTTCCGGTGAGCTTTGGCGTAAAGATTGTGGCAGATGCGCCTTTCCCTTTAACAAAGTAAAGGTTCATGCCGCCCATCTCTTCAACCCATTTACGTTCAACGGCATCAAGCCAAACGACTTGATCGCATCCTTCTTTTGCTGCGGCCTTCTGTGCCACGAGGCTCGCTGCATAGTTTCCGCCGCACTTTGCTTCACCTGTTCCACCTGGCGATGCGCGAACATATTCGGTGGAGATCCACACTGAGACAGCCTTTGAAGGATCAAAGTAAGCACCGGCAGGTGTTGCAATAAGAAGATAGGTAGCTTTATTTGATGGACGAACACCAAGTCCGACTTCGGTAGCGATCATAAATGGGCGAATGTAGAGAGATTCGCCTACTTTATTTGGAACCCAACCGGCATCTTGCTTAACAAGGGTCTCCACAGTTTCTAAAAAGAGCTCGACTGGCATCTCAGGAAGAGCCAAACGCGCAGCACTTCGCGCAAAACGTTTGGCATTTGCGTCAGGTCGAAAGAGTGCAATTCCACCATCTGGTTGGCGGTATGCCTTCATTCCTTCGAAGATTTCCTGACCGTAGTGAAAGACAGCAGTCGCTGGATCTAATGAGATCGGCCCATATGGAATTAACTCTGGCTCTGCCCATCCGGTCTTCTCATCCCACTGGCAGATAACCATGTGATCGGTGTAGTACTTACCGAATCCACCTTCAGCAACGAGAGCATCACGAGTTGCTGCATCCTTTGCCTGTGAGTTGAGAGTGATTTTCATTTTAGAGTAGCGCTAAGAGCGCATCCCCCACTTGTGTTGTGCTTCGCTTGGCATCGCCTCGAGTAGCAAGATCTTTGGCGACAGCCTGCTCAACATCGCGTGCAGCTTGTGAAAGTCCGAGATGATCAAGCATCATCGCAACAGACATAACAGTTGCAGTTGGATCAGCCAAATTTTTACCGGCGATATCAGGAGCTGAACCGTGAACAGGTTCAAACATTGATGGGAATGCACCAGTTGGATTGATATTGCCAGAGGCTGCCAAACCAATACCACCACAGATGGCTGCAGCAATATCGGTCAAAATATCTCCAAAGAGATTATCTGTTACGACAACGTCGAAGCGATCAGGATTTGTCACAAAGAACATCGATGCAGCATCAACGTGCAAGTAATCAGTTGTGATCGTTGGATATTCCTTGGCTACATCATTAAATGTACGAGTCCAGAGGCTTCCTGCGCGAGTCAAAACATTGTTTTTATGTACAAGGGTGAGCTTCTTGCGATCTCGCTTAGTGGCAAGCTCAAATGCATATCTAATTGCGCGCTCAGCACCTCGACGGGTATTGAGTGATTCCTCGGTCGCGATCTCATTTTCTGTGCCCAAGGCAAGTACGCCACCTGCACCGACATATGGTCCTTCGGTTCCTTCGCGTACAACAACAAAATCAATTGGAGCTTTTGTTGCAAGAGGTCCGGTGACTCCTTGTGCAAGATGAGCAGGACGCAAATTGATGTAGTGATCGAATGCAAAGCGAAGCTTGAGCAAAAGACCGCGCTCAAGAACGCCACTTGGAACTGTTGGATCTCCAACTGCGCCAAGTAAGATGACATCAGACTTTGCGATCTCTGCCATGAGCGAATCTGGAAGAACTTCTCCTGTGCGATGCCAATAACCTGCGCCAAGATCGTATTCAGTCTTTGTGAAAGTTGTCTCATACTTTGCAGCAACTTTATCCAGAACACGAATGCCTTGAGCTACAACCTCTGGACCAATTCCATCTCCAGCGATAACGGCAAGGTTAATTTTCTTTGACATTAGCCCACCAAGGAGACAGAGCGAACTTGATCTGCCCCAATTTCCTTTGCAACAGATGCCGAAACAGATTCTGAAACCGTTGAGTCCACGGTAATTGCCATGAGCGCGTTACCACCTTGTGCATCACGAGCAACTTGCATTCCTGCAATGTTGATCTTGGCAGCTCCCAATGCGTTACCGACTGCACCGACAACACCAGGGCGATCTGAATAACGTAAGAAGAGCATGTTTTCGGTAGGTGGAAGATCGAGATCAAAACCATCGATTGCAATGATTTTCTCCACTTTACGAATTCCCATAAGCGTTCCATCAACCTTGATTGACTTTCCATTGCTTAGCGCAAGATGGAGAGAGATCATGCTGCGGTACTCAGGGCTATCAGGTGTCGTCGTAACGCTTGATGTCACTCCGCGTTCTGCAGCCAGCCCTGGTGCGTTGACGTAGGTGACATCTTCAGAACCTGCCGCAAGAAGTGCACCCTTAAGTGCGCTGATTGCAAGAACGGAAGAATCATGTCCTGAGATATCTCCCATGACTGTGATCTCCATGCTGACAGGAAGTTCTCCAGCCAGTGCTGTTCCGATCTGTGCCATCTTTTCAACCAATGGAAGTGATGGACGAATCTCATCGTGGATTGCTCCACCCTTGACGTTAACTGCATCAGGGACAAGTTCGCCGCCAAGTGCTTTACGCACAGAGACAGCAACTGCAATTCCTGCACGTTCCTGCGCTTCATCAGTAGAAGCTCCCAGGTGAGGTGTTGCTACAACTTGATCAAGTTCAAATAGCGGTGAATCTGTACATGGCTCGGTTGAGTAAACATCTAAGCCAGCACCCGCAACGCGTCCTTCTTTAATCGCGTTATAGAGAGCAGTCTCATCAAGTACTCCACCGCGAGCTGCATTGATGATGCGAACTTCTGGTTTCACCTTCTTAAGGGCTTCTTCGCCGATGAGATTTGCTGTCTCTTTTGTCTTTGGCAAGTGGATAGTGATGAAATCACTACGCTTTAAAAGTTCATCAAGTTCGACTAACTCAACGTTGAGTTGAGCAGCACGAGCAGGTTGCAAATAAGGATCGTAGGCGATGACGTTCATGCCAAATGCCTGCATGCGGTGAGCGACAAGTTGTCCGATGCGACCAAAGCCAACAATTCCAAGAGTCTTCTCGAATAGTTCTGCACCGGTGTACTTGGAGCGCGCCCATTTGCCGTTGCGAAGCGCAGCGTGAGCAGGTGAGACAAAACGTGCAGATGCTAACAAGAGTGCGATAGCAAGCTCTGCTGCAGAAACGATATTGGAGGTTGGAGCGTTAACAACCATGACACCGGCAGCAGTT
>CANLFL010000088.1 GCA_947489825.1 Candidatus Nanopelagicaceae bacterium | reverse complement strand
TGCAAATAATGCTGGCATCGGTGCAACTGGAACAGTCGAAGATGCGACAGAAGAAGATTGGCAGAGAGTGCTCAATATCAACGTCGTTGGTACATCTCGTATAAGCGCTGCTGCAATGCCGCTACTTCGCAAGAGTAAATCCCCCGCGATCGTTAATACCTGTTCCATCGCAGCAACAGCCGGTATTCCAAAGCGCGCGGTATATAGCGCGAGCAAGGGAGCAATCATGTCCTTGACCTTGGCTATGGCTGCCGATCATGTTAAAGAGGGAATTCGCGTGAACTGCGTGAACCCAGGAACTGCAGATACTCCATGGGTGGCTCGCTTGCTATCTCAGGCTCAAGATCCAGCCTCAGAGCGCGCAGCCCTTGAGGGTCGCCAGCCAATGGGCCGTCTTGTAAACGCCCAAGAAGTTGCAAGTGCAATTGCCTACCTGGCAAGTCCCCGACAGGCTTCAACTACTGGCACAATCCTCTCTGTAGACGGTGGCATGCAAGGTTTGCGACTGCCAAAGTAGATCGATTTCATCGATGTGAGGAGCTCAGGTGGCCACGAAGAAAGCCTCTGTTCGAGCAACTAAGCGAACTCCGCGACGATCTGTTTTATCAGATGAGATCTACGACATGATCAAGGCGATGATCTTTGATCATGAAATCGCTCCAGGTTCTCGCGTAAATATTGACTCACTCTCAGTACAACTTGAAGTGTCACAGACACCAGTTCGCGAAGCGCTAGCCCGTCTTGAATCTGATGGCTTGATCGCAAAGGAACCGCTCAAGGGTTACAAGGCGACTGAACTTCTCTCGATTAAAGAACTCAACGATCTCTTCCAATTTAGATTACTCATCGAACCATGGGCGGCAGAGCAAGCAGCAAAGATCATCGATAACACCGGTAAGACAGCCCTGAAGGCTGAAATGCAGAGCGCAAAGACCGCTCTGAAATTCTCTGGAGACGGTCAGTTCCAGGCATTAACAGAACATGATTCTCGCTTTCACACTCTTGTAGCAAGCATCTCTGGCAATAACACTGTGGCAGAGTTCTACGAACGCACCCACTGCCACCTTCACTTGTTCCGCCTCTATATGGCAAATAAACTTCACCTCATTGATGGTGAATCCCGTGCTGAATTTGTACAAGATTTATTTGAGCAGTATTACCAAAGTGGTTCCGGTCAGCTCGCTATTAAAGAACATGATGCAATTGCAAAAGCTATTCTTGGTCAGAATCCAAAGGCTGCAAAGAGTGCAATGCACGCACATATCGAGTCATCGTTGAAGAGATTTACTCCGGCTGCAGCTGCCCGAAAATAAACGCGCGCGAGTGCTTGCAATTATCGTTCTAGTGATTTAGATTTCCTATAGGATTTCAGAGATAAGGGTGAGCGATGCTTTCAAAAATTAAGAGTATTGAAATACGTGCATGCCGCGGTGGCGATGAACTTGAATCACTCGACACAGTTGCTGCAGTAAAGCTTCCTGGCGGTTCGCGCCCCGACTTCACAGTCGTCACCATCACTACCGAAGATGGCGTACAAGGAACTTCATTTGGTTTTGGTGCACAGGATGCCAAGGCCGCAGCTGCCACGATGTCACAGGTAAAGCCATTCTTTATTGGCCGTAGCGCACATAGTTCCGCAAAGAATATGAAGGATTTTGAAATCTACGATCGTCGTTGGAATCACGTACCGATCTATTCATACGCGCCCTTCGATAACGCGTGCTGGGACATCGTAGGAAAGATGGCACACCTTCCTGTCTATAAAATTCTCGGAGCAGCTCGCGAGAAAGTCCCGCTCTATGTTTCATCAATGTTCTTGGACGGGCCTGAGGATTACGCACGACAAGCACTTGAGGTAAAAGCAAAAGGCTACAAGGGTTACAAGTTGCACCCACCAGGAGGGCTCGATTTAGATATCGCTTGCTATCGCGCAGTCCGCGCGGCAGTTGGTGATGACTTCACTCTGATGGCAGATCCAGTGATTATGGCTTCCTATGAAGAAGCGCTTAAAGCTGGTCGTGAACTTGAGCGCCTTGGCTATAAGTGGTTGGAAGAGCCACTCCTTGATGTCAATCTCAATGGCCTTAAGAAGCTCCGTGAAAAACTAGACATTCCAATCTGTGGCACTGAAGTTATCGCCGGAAATGCATACAGCGTTGCTCACTGCATCAAGGAGGGTATCGTCGATATCGTCCGTACCGATGTTTCATGGCGTGCTGGAATTACTGCAGTAATGAAGACTGCGCACCTAGCTGAAGCCCATGGCGTGCAATGTGAGCTTCACACCACGATTTATCACGGCCTCGAGCAGGTGCAGCTACATCCATCACTTGCGATCAGTAACTGTGAATTCTTTGAAACGCTCTATCCATTTGATGACTTCCAGTTTGGAACGAAGACTCAGCTCAATATTGTCGATGGTTATGTAATGGCACCAGTCGGTGAAGGTCTCTGTATTGAATATGACTGGGACTTCATCGATAAGCACACAGTGGCAGTTCTTTAAGCCTTACTGAGCAACAATGTGAAGTAGCGGTTGGCCGGATGCATATCTGGCCAATTGCTCTTCTACCAACTTTCGCCCACGCGGTGTGAATGCTTCGCTATCTCCCCCAACGTGTGGAGTGATGATCACATTCTTTGCACTCCATAACGAGTGACCTGCTGGAAGTGGCTCGGGGTCTGTCACATCAAGGCCAGCAGTGATTCGCCCTGAATTAAGTTCGGAAATCAACGCTTCGGTATCGACGACTGGACCGCGTGCAACGTTAACGAGCGCAGCACCATCTTTCATCGCAGCTAGTCGCGGTGCGTTCATGAGATGTCGAGTCTGATCATTGAGTGGAACGATCAAGATAATGACATCAAAGGTAGGAAGTAAACGATCAAAGTGATCAAATGTGAGTGCGCCATCTTTACCTGATCTAGAAAATGCGGTGACCGTAACGTCAAAATTGGCAAGCATCTTGCCGATCATTTTGCCAATGTTGCCGTATCCAACAATTGCCACATTGGAATCTGCAAGAGATGGCATACGTACGTGATCCCAGCGACCTACTGCTTGATCGGCTGCAAAAGCGGCAAAGCCTCGTCGAGAAGCGATAGCTAAAGCAACGGCAAGTTCGGCGGTAGATGCATCGTGCACACCTGCTGCATTACAAAGCGTCACACCATCTGGACGAATTTTTAGAACATCATCAACGCCAGCATTCGGTGATTGAATAATCTTCAGGCTCTTCATATCTGGAATCATCGCAATTGCTGCAGGTCCACCCATGTAGCGCGGAACGTAAAATTCAACCTTATCTATATCTCCAGGTGCAGGAGCAATTCCATCTGTGGGCAGGTGTGTAACACCTGCAGGGAGATTGAGATCTGGCCACTGCGTCCAAACAACTGTCATTGACTACGTCCAGTAATGATCGGATCCCAGTCAGATCGCGATGAGTATGGAGTCTCATAGGTTGGCTTATTCACATAGCGACTATACGTGAAATTAAGTGTTGTACCAGCACCGCCAGTAAGATCAAGAGTCAACCACTTGGAATTTACATCGTGAGTTGAACTTGTGCCATCTTCTGCAGTGATGGTGACCTTATCGAATCTATTTTCGCCAAAGCTACCAGCCTGCAAGATCAAAGTACGAGGTTGGCTCTTATTGAGGTTTGCTACAACCACGCGAAGTGCGTCCGCCGATACTTGATCGACCATCGCGCTGACATCTTCTGGCAATCCAGGACGTGACTTCTCTCCATCAAAGTAGCGCACCTTGCCGTATTGTAATCCGCCGTGAGAGATGTGCATCGGTGCACCAAAGAGCATCTGTGCAAGTCCTTCAAAGTAGACGGGATTAAATTCTTGCCAGGCATGGATGTTATATCCAGGAACACGAAGATCAAGTCCTACGACAACATCTGCTGTTGCTGGATCATATGAATCCCAATTACGAGGATTTCCGGTATTCGAACGCATCTTGTGCAGCTGAATCTTTATCAACTCAAGATTTGCCTGCAAGATCTCTGTTGGGTAGTTAGGTAGATGACCCTGGATAAATTGGAACCATGGCAAAGTATTTGCAATGTAATGCTTTGTATCTCGCCCTTTTCCTTTTTCTGAACCAGATACCCCAGGAACATAAATAACATCCCAATTATTATCGCGAGGAAGTGCCATGATGCGATCGAGATCTTCTTGAGCCATGGACGTCGTCCAGATATAGATCATGTGACGAGCAGATGGAAGTCGATAATCAGCCCAGCCCGCATCAAGGTG
>CANLFL010000087.1 GCA_947489825.1 Candidatus Nanopelagicaceae bacterium | reverse complement strand
GGCTCAGTTGCTTACCCTTGAATCAATGGATTCAGATCGTGACATCATTCTCTACATCAACTCTCCAGGTGGCTCATTTACTGCGCTCACCGCGATCTACGACACCATGCAATTTGTTCGCCCAGATGTAATGACGATCTGTCTCGGACAGGCAGCATCTGCTGCTGCGATAATCCTTGCAGGTGGTGCTAAAGGTAAGCGTTACGCACTTGAGCATTCACGTATCTTGATTCACCAACCATCTTCTGAAGGTGGGGGACAGGCATCTGATATCGAGATTCAAGCTCGCGAAATCATGCGTATGCGTGAACTTCTAGAGAGCATGCTCTCAAAGCACACCATTCGCACTCCTGAAGAGGTTGCGCAAGATATTGAGCGCGACAAGATTCTTACTGCAGCAGAAGCTGTCGAGTACGGACTTATCGATCAGGTTCTAGCTAGCCGAAAGGCAAAGCCAACCTGGTAACTACCAGGGACATTTACTTCTACTGTGAAACTATTTGAGGCGGGCTCCCTTTGGTCATATACGGGTTTCCGTCTCTATTGGTTATCAAACACAATCTTTGTAATTGGTGCGGCCGCTTTTCCAGTAGCCCTTGCGGTTGCAGTCCTTGATAGCAACGGAAACGATCCAAAATCTTTAGGCTTTATTCTTGGTGCTCGTTTACTGGCAGCAATTCTCGTTTCCCCTGTGGCCGGAGTTTGGGCGGATCGTTTACCTCGAACCCACGTCATGATTGCGGCCGATCTATTTCGTGCAGCGCTCGTCATCTCATTGGTATTTCTCGCCATATCTTCAACGCCATTTTGGGTTCTTGCCGCAGTTGTCTTTCTGATGGGTGTCGGAGATGCCTTCGGGATATCTGCGGCGGCAGCGATTATGCCAAGTCTCTTACCTGAAGAAAAATTGATGGCTGGCAATGTTGCGCGCACCATAGTTATTCGTACATCTAGCATTCTCGGTCCCGGCGTTGGCGCGGGAGCTATTTTGCTCTTCGGTGTCCGACAAACATTCGTCCTCACCGGGGTCTTATTTGTTATAGGAACCTCGCTCATGTTCTTTATCAAGGAAGACTTCAAGCACATTGCGCACGAAGATAAGCAGACTTTCTTTATTGATCTCAAAGAGGGCGTGCGTACTGTCTGGCGTATCAAATGGATCTTTGCACTTATCACTTCATGCTCTTTTCAATTGATGTTTATCGTCGGCGTAGAGAGCGTCCTCTTACCAGTAATTACACGACGAGAATTTGAAACAAATAATGTATTTGCTATCTCTGCTTCTGTCTTTTCTTTAGGTGCAATTATTGGTGCATTGATTTCTCTACGGCTAAAGATTAAGCACCAAGGGCAGTTTTGCATGCTTATTTTCGCACTTTTGTCCACGACAACTTTGGCACTGGCATTTCCTTTCTCGCAATACATCATCATTGCTGCATATTTTGTAGCAGGTTTATCAGTTGGCCCATGGGAAGCATTCTGGGCAGCCGCCGTGCAGAAAGAAGTTCCGCAGCAATTACAAGGTCGAGTCTTTAGCGTTGATCACATGGGTTCATCTGCGCTGATTCCACTGGGAATGGTCTTGGTTGGTCCAGCTGCTGAATTTTTTGGGGAGAGACCAATGCTGATCGGAGTTTCGATTCTGCATGTCCTCATTAGTCTTTCGGTGTTGAAGGTAACTGGTGTCCGCGATCTGAAAATGCCTGAATCCTTCTGGAATTCATCTCAGGGCGAACAGCTCAAACGTTAATTAAGGGCTCATTCTCGCCTCTTAAAAAGTAAGATTATTCTACTTCCTCAACATCTTAGGAGCACCATGACACGCATCGGCGAGACTAGCGATCTGCTGAAATGTTCTTTCTGCGGCAAGACTCAGAAGCAGGTTAAGAAATTAATTGCAGGCCCTGGCGTTTATATCTGTGACGAGTGCATCGAACTCTGTAACGAGATCATTGTTGAAGAACTCTCCGAGGCAAGTTCTCTCGGATTAACAGAGCTTCCTAAGCCACATGAAATTTTTGAATTCCTAGATCAGTATGTCATTGGTCAAGACCGCGCAAAGAGATCTCTTTCTGTTGCTGTCTACAACCATTACAAGCGCGTACAATCTGGTGCACCTAAGGGTGACGATGCAATCGAGCTTGCGAAGTCAAACATTCTTCTCTTGGGACCAACTGGTTGCGGCAAGACACTTATGGCTCAAACTCTTGCACGCATGCTCAATGTCCCATTTGCGATCGCAGATGCAACTGCACTCACCGAAGCTGGCTATGTCGGTGAAGATGTTGAGAACATTCTTCTTAAGCTCTTGCAAGCCGCAGATTACGATGTGAAGAAGGCCGAAACCGGAATTATTTATATTGATGAAATCGATAAGGTCGCTCGTAAATCTGAGAATCCATCAATTACTCGAGATGTTTCAGGTGAAGGTGTTCAGCAAGCGCTGCTCAAGATTCTTGAGGGAACAGTTGCTTCAGTTCCGCCACAGGGTGGACGTAAGCACCCACATCAGGAATTCATTCAAATCGATACAACCAACGTGCTCTTTATCGTCGGTGGTGCATTTGCTGGCCTAGATAAGATTATCGAGGCTCGTAGCGGTTCAGCGAGTGTTGGATTTAATGCAACGCTGCAATCACAAGAAGAGAAGAATGCTAGAGATTTCTTTGCAGATGTCATGCCAGAGGATCTACTCAAGTTTGGAATGATTCCTGAATTCATCGGCCGTCTTCCAGTGATAACAAGCGTTGAAAATCTGGATAAGCCAGCGCTCATACAAATCCTCACAGAGCCACGTAACGCGCTAGTTAAGCAATACCAACGCCTCTTTGACCTTGATGATGTTGTATTGGAATTCGAAGCAGATTCACTAGAAGCGATCGCCGAGCTCGCCCTCAAGCGAGGCACCGGTGCACGTGGACTTCGTGCAATTATGGAATCAATCCTCCTTGCAGTGATGTATGACGTACCAAGTCGAAGCGATGTGGCCAAGGTAGTCATCAATAAAGCCTGCGTTACAGATTCGACGACCCCAGAACTAATCATGCGCACGGGAGATATTCCAAAGCGCGCCGCTCGTCGTGATAAGGGCGCGCAAGAGAAGAGTGCATAAAAAAGCTAGACTCCACCGTATGTCTTCACAAGCCAGCCATGGACGCGAGCTAGCTGCCGCATTTATTCCGGCAGATATCGAAGCTCCTCTTTATCAAAAATGGCTTGACGCAGGATATTTTACAGCTGATGCAACATCTTCTAAAGAGCCATTTACAATCGTTCTTCCACCACCAAATGTGACAGGTATTCTTCACATTGGTCATGCACTAGATCAAACACTTCAAGATTGTCTCTCGCGAATGAAGCGGATGAAGGGCTTTGAAGTTTTATGGCTTCCAGGGATGGACCATGCCGGAATTGCTACGCAAAATGTTGTTGAAAAACAATTAGGTAGTGAAGGTAAGTCAAGACATGATCTTGGCCGAGAAGAATTTGTCGCAAAGGTCTGGGAGTGGAAAGCTGAATCTGGCGGCGCGATTTTAGATCAGATGAAACGAATGGGTTCGGGTGTTGACTGGACACGTGAGCGTTTCACTATGGATGAAGGTATGTCCAATGCCGTTGTCTCTATCTTTAAGAAGATGTATGACGAAGGGTTGATTTATCGCGCAGAGCGCATCATTAACTGGTGTCCTCGATGCCTTACAGCACTTTCTGATATCGAAGTTGAACATAGTGATGATGCCGGCGAATTTGTGCAGATTCGTTATGGCGATGGCGAACAATCAATTGTTATCGCAACTACCCGCGCTGAAACAATGCTTGGCGATGGAGCGGTGGCGGTACACCCTGATGATCCGCGTTATAAGCATTTAATCGGCACCGAGGTTTTACTGCCTCTGGTAAACCGCATGATCCCGATTATCGCTGACGAACTAGTGGAGCAAGATTTCGGTACAGGAGCTGTAAAAGTTACCGCTGCACATGACCCAAATGACTTTGAAATGGCGATGCGCCATAACGTGCCCTTTGTCGTGATTATGAACGAACATGGTGTTGTCGATGGCACTGGCACCGAATTTGATGGCATGGATCGATTTGTGGCACGTACTGCTGTTGTCACCAAGCTCAAAGAGATGGGACGCGTTGTTGCCGAGAAGCGCCCATACATTCACGCCGTCGGACATTGCTCGCGTTGCGATATAACGGTTGAGCCACGTCTTTCTAAGCAATGGTTTGTAAAGGTTGCGCCTCTTGCACAAGCATCAGCGGATGCAGTTCGTAATGGCAGTG
>CANLFL010000086.1 GCA_947489825.1 Candidatus Nanopelagicaceae bacterium | reverse complement strand
TTCGTCTCCCGAAATAGAACAAAAGTCAGTTAAGTGCAACGATTTGAATTGAAGGTATGACGAAATGGTGTATTCTCCAGATCTTGTGAAAGGAGGCCTAGGGTGAGAGTCGATTCAGTAGATTTTTTCTATGCATCCATGCCTGAGGTCACTCTTGAGGCAGATGGAAGCCAAGACGCCCTTCTGGTCAGAGTCACCGGTGACGACGGCAGCTTTGGCTGGGGCGAGTGTGAGGCTTCCCCGCTCACCTCCATCGCAGCCTTCATGACACCGCGATCACACGGGGTCTGCCAGCCAATTTCTGCAAGCGTCATTGGTCAGCAGGTCAAGGATCCGGCAGATATCTTGGCCCTGAGTCGGCTCGTGGCCAGAAATAGTATGGATCTTCTTCAAGCAGCTCACACGTGGTCAGGGATAGAAATAGCTCTCTGGGATTTACTTGGCAGAAAGCTGGAAGAGCCGATCTGGAAACTTCTCGGTTATAAAAAGAGTTTTGCAAAAGTGCCCTACGCATCGATGTTGATGGGAGATACACCCCAATCTACCTTCGAGCGTGCTCGCGATGCGAGAGCGAAAGGTTTTAGAGCGGTCAAGTTTGGCTGGGGGAATTATGGCACTGCCGATGTGAAGGACGACGCTGACCACGTTGCTGCAGCGCGCGAAGGGCTTGGACGAGATGCTGAGTTACTCATTGATGCAGGGCAGATATGGGGAGACAACGTGGCTCTTGCAATTGAGAGAATTCCGGCACTTCAGAAAGCAGGTGCAACGTGGCTCGAAGAGCCGTTCTTTGCCCATGCCTTCAAAGCATATTCAGAGTTGGCAAAAGTTTCAGGTGATGTTGGGCTCGCTGGTGGCGAAGGAGCGCACACCGAACACATGGCGATGAACCTCATCGACTTTGGTTCGGTTAAGTTTATTCAAGTTGATGCCGCACGTATTGGAGGCATTGGACCTTCACAAGTGGTGGCCGAACATGCGGTGCGTAACGATGTGACCTTTGTAAATCACACATTCACTTCTCATTTAGCGCTCTCTGCATCCATGCAAGCCTTCGTAGGTCTTGAGAATCACAAAATTTGCGAGTATCCGGTTGAACCAAAGTCTGTCGCGTGGGATCTATCGGTTGAGCACATCGCAATTAACTCCGATGGAGAAATCTTTGCACCTGACTCACCAGGATTGGGAATTCAGGTAGACGAGGAAGCGCTTCGCCCTTACCTGAGGCACGTTGAAATAACAATCGATGGACAACTTGCCTATGAAAGCACAGCTCCTGATGCACCGACTAAGATAAGAGTCGAGCATTCAAAAGTCTGAGGTGGAGATGGAAAGTACCTTTAATTCACTAAGTGGTTCTCGCTCTTCCATCAGTGGCCTTCAAAAAATAGTTATAGAAGGTATTGGAAAAACAATTGTCGGAGGCGGAATTTTGCCGGGCGAATTTTTGCCAACTGAACCCGAGCTTGGCGCAACCTACAATGTCAGCCGTACCTCTGTACGAGAAGCTATGCGAGTGCTTTCGGCTAAAGGTTTGGTCGAGATTCGACAGAAAGTAGGAACCAGAGTTCAAAGCGTTGAACACTGGAATATTTTTGATTCAGATATCCTCAGGTGGCATCACGAAGAGGGCCGTGGAGATGCGGTCATGCTCGATCTGATCGAGCTTCGTCAGATTCTCGAACCAGCCGCAGCCAAACTTGCCGCTAGTCGAGCAAATATGGATCAGCACCGGAGTTTGAAATCTGCGATTCAAGCAATGCAGAACCAACTCGATAACTATGAAGGATTTGCCAGGGCAGATGTTGAGTTTCACTTAGCTGTTTACGAAGCAAGCCAAAACTCATTCTTGCATCAGTTTGGCACCGTAGTTGCTGATTTTCTTCAACGAGTATTTCTCATTCAGCAGGAAGTCGTTCGTGGCCGAGAGGCTCTAGAGATTGATGTGCAGTTACATAACGAGGTGTATGAAGCAATTAATCGAGGAGATGGTGAGTTGGCGGCCGACAAGATGTTGACAGTTGTTCTAGAGGGAAAGAATTCGTTGATTGAAGCCCTAAAGTTTGATGTGAATTCAAAGTACCCCAACCGTCGAGGTGAGTGATGGCAACTTCGGTGACTCTACTTGTTGGCGATTCACAGTTAGAGATAATTCCGCAAGAGGGTGCCGTGCTTGCAAAATTTCAAAGTCACGGAGAGCAGTTTTTAGCAGAGACGCCCTGGGCAGAGGCTGTCGTGACCTCAGCAACACCTGCTCCCGATGAGCCACGTTGGGTAGAGAATTGGCGCGGCGGCTGGCAGCTGTGTGCTACAAATACAGGTTTGCCCGGTGAGAGAGATCAAGGTTCTGCATTTCACGGCGCTGCCTCGCAAGCACACTGGAGAGTCTCAGGGGTAACTGCTAACAGTGTGAGTCTGACTTGGATTGATGACCGCGGTGAAATTGAGTTAGCACGGCGATGGAGTATTGGAGAAACCGGCGTAGTCAGCACAACAACCTCTGCAACAAACCATTCAGGTGATCAAAGAGTCTTGGGTCTTGCGGAGCATTTAATTTTGGGTTCAGACTTTCTGCAACCGGTGAAGCAAGGATCGGTTGTGAGCCTAAACTTTTGCCCAACTGCGACAATCATCGAACTCGACATCTCTGGCGCACCAACAGAAGTGGGAGACAAGCGCTCAGCATCAACCACCGATTTCACTCGACTATCAGTGGAACAACCCGCCAAGGTTTTTGCTCTGGCAGATCCAGAGAAAAAAACTATTTCCATTGAAGTTGGGGAGTGGGTGGCTAGGGTCGAATGGGAGGGCTTAGACCACGCACTCATTTGGCAAGAGTTTGGAACATCCACAGAATCACCATGGAACAGCCAGGTCTTCGCCCTTGGTATTGAGCCAACCAACGTTGCACATGGGCTCGGCGCCAATGATTTAGATGGCCCTTTCTTATCTGCAGGCCAAACAATTACGTGGAAGACTTCATTGCAGTTAGTTAGAAAGGTGGATGATTCTTTTGAAGAGAGAACTTAGAACACTTGTCACCGGTGTTGCCAGCGGCATTGGGCGCAGCGTAGCTAGCTCGCTGCGCGATCGTGGTGACATAGTTTTTGGAGTGGATTATCAAAGTGGCGAGGGATGGCTCAAGGCAGACTTATCCATAGCTGCTGAACGCGAAAGAGTTATGCAAACGGCGCTCCAAGAGCTCGGCGCTATCGACGTGCTGGTTAATGTAGCGGGCATCTTCCGACCAACACCTTTCGGCGAATCAACTCTCAAAGATTGGCAGTCGGTGTGGGAAGTGAATCTAGAAGCCCCCATCGACCTCATGTCACAGGCCTTTAGCTCCATGAAAGCCCAGAATTTTGGGCGAGTTGTAAACATCACCAGCGTTCACGCTAAGTTGTCGCGACAAGACGCACTTGCCTACGATGTCGGCAAAGCCGGGCTTGAGGCTGCGACGCGATCTTTCGCCCTTGCCGGTGCCGAGTTTGGAATTCTTGCTAATTCTCTAGCGCCAGGTTTTGTTCGAACCCAGATGAGCCTCAACGAAAGCGGAATCGATGAGGCCGACACTGAGGAGTTTCGTCTGCAATACATCGAATCGGGAAGGCTTCCACTGAGGAGAGCATCACAGCCGGAAGAGATTGCCGAGGCCGTTTTATTTCTCAGCGGTCGCTCGAACACCTACATCACGGGTCAGACCATCACCATTGACGGTGGCCTTACGGCAACTTTTTAACTATGTCTCACCTCCACACTCTTCAAACACTCGATGGGTTGGGATTTGCTGAGTCTCTTCGATGGCGAGGCAATGAACTGTGGTTCAGCGACATGTTCAGAGGCGCTGTAATTGCTTGGAATCCCGATGCAACTTCGACTGTGAAACTCTCGCAATCTGATGGGGGGCCAGAGATGCCAGGTGGCTTGGGCTGGACCCCAGATGGTGATTTGTTGGTTGTCGATTGTTTGAAAAGATTGGTGCTCAAACTTGATCACAAAAAAACGCTCTCTACCTATGCCGATCTTTCAACTCTCACCGATTACCCGCTCAACGATATGCATGTTGATGCCGATGGAACTGCATGGGTCGGAGGATATGGTTTTGATCCCGAAACTGAAACCGCTGTTGCATCGGCTATTTTTCGAATCTCGCCAACTGGCGATATACGTTCTTCATCTGCACACTTTGTATTTCCGAACGGCTGCGAGAGGTATGGAGATTTAATTGCAATTGCAGAAACATTTTCAGACCAAATCAGTTTTATTAATGACGAAAATCAAGTTGTGAAGACTTTTAAATGTTCCT
>CANLFL010000085.1 GCA_947489825.1 Candidatus Nanopelagicaceae bacterium | reverse complement strand
CTTGCTCTTTAAAGTTGTCTCAGTCATCACAGTAATAGACAGACCTGCGCGAGCTCCGCCTGCTGCCTTCACCTCAGCGTTCATTCGATCTGCAAAGGAAACTGGATTAAGGTGGCTTGGCGGAGTATTGATGAGATCGCGAGTCAGAAATGTGTACTGAGCGATTACAGATGCTTCTAGAACAACATCTTTAAATTCGGCTTTAGCGGCATGAGGGGTAAAAATCTTTGCTGAGGCTAGGGAAGAGTTGCTAGTAACGACCTCATCGCTACGAAATTCGTTGAAGAGATATGCACCAAGAGCGGCACCCTGGGCAACTGCTGATACTCCTTCAAGGTTCTGTGCAGGAAGAGCAAAGGTTGCCGACTTGTGATTCGAGAGCGTGCGAGAAGCCGCACCTGCTGCACGACGAAGAAGTTCGTGGCCGTAGCTAGATGAAGCCTTTCCTAAACCTGTAAAGACAAGGAGACGAATAGAGTTGCCTGGAATCTTTATAACTTCATCGGCCTTACCGGTTGCTCCCATATCGCTAAGAATCTCTTCGAGGCTCTTAGCATCGAGTGCGAGATCTCCAGATTCAATAACCAGCATTGGCTTTCCGCCTTTGCGCTGGGAGGGGCTATGCGCAAGACCGACAACAAGAATGTCATCTTTAAGTGCGGAGGTAAGAGAGAGTGCGGTCATAGTCAATGTCACACATGCCTTTCGAAAGTTTCGGGGGTGCCAACTATCTGTCCTAGCGCCGTAAGTGTAGGTTGATGGGATGAAAAATTCACCTTTACATAGTCGCCACCTTGCCCTTGACGCGAAGATGGCTGATTTTGGTGGTTGGTTGATGCCTATTGAGTATCCAGGGGCGGGAGTCTTGGCCGAACACACAGCGGTCCGTGAACGTGTGGGGCTCTTTGATGTCTCACACCTAGGCAAAGCACGGGTAAGTGGTGAAGGTGCACTTGAGTTTCTTAATAGCGTTTTCACAAACGATTTACTTCGCATTACAGATGGACAAGCTCAATACACACTGCTCTGCAATAAAGAGGGTGGAGTGATTGATGACTTAATTGTCTACCGCAATAGCCCGACAGATTTGTTCTTGGTTCCTAATGCATCGAACACTACTGATGTGGTCCGCGTACTCAAGGAGAGCGCACCAGCAGGGATCATGGTAGAAAATCTCCATGAAGATTTTGGAGTGATTGCGCTGCAAGGTCCACGTGCATCGGCGGTGTTAAAAAAACTTGGTGTCGAACCTGAGATGGATTACATGGCATTTTCACATGTTCGTATCGGTCAGGCGGATGTAATTTTGTGCCGCACTGGATATACAGGTGAGCACGGTTTCGAGTTATTGCCACAAAGAGCTGATGTCGAATCGGTGTGGGATATCTGCGCCGCGGCTGTCTTAGCTGAAGATGGAGCGATCTGCGGTCTTGGTGCGCGTGACACTTTGCGTACCGAAATGGGATATCCATTACATGGCCATGAGCTTTCACTAGAGATTTCTCCAGTACAGGCAAGTGCAACGTGGGCGATCGGATGGAAGAAGGGTCCCTTCCACGGCAGTGATGTACTTGTTGCGCAGAAGAGCGATGGGCCTGCTCGTCGTATGCGCGGATTGAAATCCAATGATCGAGGGATTCCTCGTGCAGGCATGGAGTTACAAGATGGCTCTGGAAAGAGCGTTGGAACAGTAACTAGTGGAACCTTCTCTCCAACTCTTCGGGTGGGTATTGCACTAGCACTCGTAGATACGAATCTATCTCTTGGTGATCAAGTATCAATCGATATTCGTGGACGAGCTTCATCTGCCACAATCGTGGAATTCCCATTTGTGCAATCGCACGTGCGTTAATTCTTAGTCAGGACCGCGCTCTTAAACTCGATCGGAGTGAGGAAAGCTGCCTTAAAGTAGGTCCGACGTAAGGCGCTAAGAAAAGGAGTAGCTGTCATTACGATCAGGAGCGATGTAAGAATTGCTCGCGGGATATCCCATGCCATTGAAGATGCAAAATGAAATGTAATAAAGCGAGAGAGATTTTCACTCAACGCTCCGCCGGGAATGTAAGAGAGTTGAGTATTTGACCCTAGTACCCAGGGCCAAAATTGCAGATCCATCAGTATTCCAAATGCAAAAGAAGCAAATATTCCAACAGCAATAAGCAAAACCTTCTCTGTGGTACCGCGAATCAATCTTCCTGCAAATCTTTGCGGAAGTGCACCAGCAAGAAGGCCTATCCACCCCGCGGCAAAGACTTGATAGGGGAGCCACGGTCCAACACCACCGGTGAGTAGCGCAGAAGTTGTCATCGAGGTTATCCCTAAGAGAAATCCCCACGAGGGTCCGAATACTCGCGCTGCAATGATGAGGGCAAACCAGATCGGCTCAAGTCCAGCAGCTCCTGCACCTAAGGGCCTTAAGAGAGTGATGAATGCGCTCATCACTCCAAGGAGGGCAATAGATTTTGCATCAATCGATCCGATTCCTACCTCTGAAATAAGAAGAAAAGCAGAGGCAGCAATTGCAACAACGAATATCCAGTGAAGATTTCCAACATAGAAAAATGGCCAGACAAAACCCGCAAGAGCTATAACTGAGGTAAAGGTAAGAACCATCTTTGATTGAAGAGAAAGTTGGTAGATCCCATTCGTAGTTTTCACTCGTTTGAATCCTTACCGGTTGCCGCTGCAATTCCACGAAGCGCATCCTTGACGGTCAGCCATGGAGCAGGCGACATAACTTTTGCAACTTGTGGAGCAAATGCAGGAGAAGAGAGAAGAACATCAAGAGTTGCACCATCGGCAACAACATCGCCATCTGCCAAAAAGACGACGCGATCGGCGACTTCTGCAACTAGTTCAACATCATGGGTTGCGATCAAGACGCATTTGCCAAGGTTTCGAGCATATGAAACCAAGGTGTCGACCAGTAGCGATTTCGCTTGATAATCCAGACCTCTCGTTGGTTCATCCATGATGAGAACATCTGGTGCGCTGCAGAGAATGAGCGCGAGAACTAGCGAAAGTCGCTGGCCTTCCGAGAGATCACGTGGGTGAGCTTCGGGATTAACCGTTGGTGTGAGGCGAATCAGGAATGCAAATGTCGAACCGTCCGCTAATCCGTTGTCACGGTCACTTGCGGCACACTCTTTAGCTACCGAAGAATGAATCAATAAGTCACTTGGTTCTTGTGGAATGTAACCAATTGTTGATAGACGCTTGCGACCGTGTAACTCTGTTGGATCAGTATCAAGAACTCTTATTTGCCCGCTAGTTGATTTATGAAATCCGACGATTGATTTGAAGAGCGTGCTCTTGCCCGCTCCATTGCGTCCCATCACAGCAGATATTTCACCTGACTTAAATTCAAGAGAGATTTCTCGTAGCGCAACTTTCTCACCATAGAAATGGCTGAGCTTATTTATAGCCACCACTGTCTCACCTAAGATGACACCGGTTTGTGAAACGAGAGGTGTGAAGTCACGAAGATGTGTTGTCATTCGTCTTACTTCTCGCACGCTTGTTCCGACAGAATCCAAATTGAGTGCTCGTGCTAAGTGAACGATAGGCGGTGCGATTGGAGATTTTTTCAGAATCTCTTCTGGGATATCGATCTCAGTTTTACCATCTGCGGAAATCGCAAGGATTCGATCGGCAAAGCCAATAACTCTTTCTAGCTTGTGCTCTGAAATTACAACCGTAAGCCCTAGATCATGAACAAGGCGATGCAAGATTGATAAGACTTCCTCCGCCGCAATTGGATCAAGTGCTGACGTTGGTTCATCAAGCACCAAAACCTTTGGGTGCATCACTAGAGCGCTTCCAATAGCAACACGTTGCTGTTCTCCGCCGCTGAGCGTTAAGATCGAGCGAGCACGCAGGTGGGCAAGGGAAAGTAAATCCAAAATCTCCTCGACTCTCTTGCGCATCACATCTGGGGCGAAGTTAAGAGCCTCCATCCCAAAGACAAGCTCTTCTTCCACGGTATCGGTAACAAAGCCATGCACGGGATTTTGGCCAACAATTCCGATGAGGTGAGCAAGCCCTCCGGGCTTAGTGAGTGAGGTAGATATTCCATCGACGGAGATATCACCTGCCAATATTCCGCCTGTGTGGTGAGGAACAAGGCCATTGATGAGGCGCAGCAGCGAAGATTTTCCAGATCCAGTGGCACCAATGACTAAAACCATTTCGCCTTCATCAATTGTAAATGTGAGATCTTCAAAGACGGTGTGCAGTGAGTGTGGATAGATGAGTGAAACGCTATTAAATGTAATCATGCAAAAATCATCATCGAGATAGGTATCAGAGCAAGAGATGAGAAAATTACTGAGATATCACGAGGAAGTAACTTTTCTCGACGATAACGTGAGCGATGACGTGAATAGCCATAGCCTCGGGAG
>CANLFL010000084.1 GCA_947489825.1 Candidatus Nanopelagicaceae bacterium | reverse complement strand
TCGCTACGGCTTTATCTAAGACGCCAACTCCGCTATTCTTTCTGACCATAGGGTGATATTAGCATCCCATCTAGTGAGATGCAATAGTGAAGTGAAAAAAGGGGCAGCGATGGGAAAGACACTTGCAGAGAAGATCTGGGCAGAACATATTGTTCGCCAAGCTGATGGTGAGCCAGACCTTCTCTATATTGATCTCCACCTCATACACGAAGTAACTAGTCCACAAGCTTTTGATGGATTGCGTCAAACGAGCCGCTCTGTACGTCGCCCAGATTTAACAATTGCAACCGAAGATCACAATGTGCCGACGCTAGATATTCTAAAACCCATTGCAGATCCAGTTTCAAAACTTCAAGTAGATACCCTCCGTGCAAATTGCAAAGAGTTCGGTGTGCGCCTGCATTCACTTGGTGATCTTGATCAAGGCGTGGTCCACGTCGTTGGTCCACAGCTTGGAATTACCCAGCCAGGAATGACAATTGTTTGCGGAGATTCACACACATCGACACATGGTGCATTTGGAGCGATCGCATTCGGAATTGGTACATCTGAAGTGGAGCATGTTCTTGCAACTCAGACCCTTCCATCAACCCGCCCAAAGACAATGGCGATCAATGTTGAAGGGAGCCTGAAGCCAGGAGTTACATCAAAGGACATCATCCTCGCCATCATTGCAAAAATTGGCACAGGTGGGGGACAGGGTTACATTATTGAATATCGCGGTAGCACAATTCGCGCTCTCTCCATGGAGAGCCGCATGACAGTGTGCAATATGTCTATTGAAGCAGGCGCCCGCGCTGGTCTTATCGCACCTGATGAAATTACATTTGAATATATCAAGGGCAAGCCACACGCACCGCAAAATTGGGATGAGGCACTTGCTTACTGGAAGACGCTCTACACCGATAGTGATGCAAAATTTGACGTTGAAGTTGATCTAAATGCAGATGATCTTGAGCCATTTGTCACGTGGGGCACCAATCCTGGACAAGGTTTGCCACTTAATGGCAGCGTTCCAAATCCGGCCGACTATGCAGATTCAGCAGAGCGCGCTTCAGCAGAGCGCGCACTTGAGTACATGGGGCTCACCGCTGGCACACCCCTCAAAGAGATAGCTATTGACACTGTTTTCTTGGGCTCATGCACCAATGGGCGCATCGAGGATCTTCGCAGCGCAGCAGAAGTTGTTAAGGGTAAGAAGATCGCCTCAACACTTCGCATGCTAGTTGTACCTGGATCTGCACGCGTTCGTCTACAGGCAGAGGCAGAAGGTTTAGATAAGGTCTTTATCGATGCTGGAGCAGAGTGGCGAAATGCCGGATGTTCCATGTGTCTTGGAATGAATCCAGATCAGCTAGCTGTTGGAGAGCGATCTGCATCAACCTCAAACCGTAACTTCGAAGGTCGCCAAGGAAAAGGTGGACGTACCCACTTGGTGAGCCCACTTGTTGCAGCAGCGACGGCGCTCCGCGGAAAACTCTCTTCACCTGCGGATTTGTAAGGAGCTATGACTATGGAGAAATTCATCAAGCACATAGGTACCGGAGTTCCGCTACGTCGCAGTAACGTTGATACCGATCAGATCATTCCAGCTGTCTACCTCAAGCGCGTTACTCGCAGCGGTTTTGAAGATGGTCTCTTTGCAGCCTGGCGCAACGATCCAGAGTTTATACTCAACAAGGCAGAGTTCAAAGCAGGCACTGTCCTACTTGCCGGAGCAGATTTTGGAACAGGCTCTTCACGTGAGCACGCAGTGTGGGCCTTGCAGAATTACGGCTTCAAGGTAGTTATCTCATCTCGCTTTGCAGATATCTTCCGTGGCAATTCGCTCAAGGGTGGACTTCTGACCGTGATTCTGCCGCAAGCAGATGTTGAAGCCATGTGGGCAGCCGTTGAGGCAGATCCCACGACGGAAATCACTGTTGATTTGGAGAGCCGCACAGTTTCATATGGATCGATCTCTCATCCATTTGCAATCGATGACTACACGCGTTGGCGCCTGATGGAAGGTCTCGATGACATCGGATTAACCTTGAAACAGACTGATTCCATCGATGCATTTGAAGAAAAACGCGCATCACATAAGCCTGCAACGCTTCCAATTCGCTCGTAAGAGTTAAAAACAAGCGTGAAATATTGCTTTTCACGCTGAGGGTGAGTGTGATCTGTAAAACTCTCAACTGTAGAATGAGGGTTTTTTACGCGTAAAAAGTGCGATTTCTTTGAAATATTAAATTGCGACACGCCCACCTTAATGTAGGCATCACCCCTGTACCTAGTTTAAGTTTTACACACGTTAAGCAAAAGCTTAATTTTAAGCGTAAAACTAAGGGGATTCTGATGAATAAGGCCCAATTCATTGCCGCGTTGGCCCCACACTTCAACGACAGCAAGAAGGATGCAGCTCACGCTGTAGATATCGTTTTTGACACAATTACACGCACAATGGCGCGTGGTGAAGATGTCATGATCAACGATTTCGGTAAGTTCAAGAAGGTTGATCGCAAGGCACGTATGGGTCGTAACCCATTCACCGGCGAGACAATCAAGATCAAGGCTTCAAAGAAGGCTCGTTTCTTGCCAGCTAAGGCTCTCAAGGAAATTGTTGCTGGCGATCGCAAGCTCGCTCCAGCTCCAAAGCCAGAACCAAAGCCAGTTGCTAAGCCTGTAGCAAAGAAGGCAGCTCCTAAGAAGGCTGCCAAGAAGAAGGTTGTGAAGAAGACAGCAAAGAAGGCTGCTCCTAAGAAGGCTGCGAAGAAGGTTGTTCGCAAGGCAGCACCTAAGAAGGCTGTTAAGAAGGTAGTTCGTAAGAAGTAGTAATTTTCTTCTTCAATAAGGCCCACGCTTTGCGCGTGGGCCTTATTTTTTACCTTAATTTCTCTCTGTAGCAGCCCACAAAGTGCGCAGCCAGACTTAGAATTACACCATGTCGAGATCAGGTGCTGGGAGTTCCAAGCCCCTCAAGATTCGCTTCAATCCTCCTGTCGGGTACCCACTCGGAGTCACTCCAACATTTCGATTCGGTGCTTCAATCCTGATTCCCATCATGAAGCTCGTCGCTCGTTATGACTATCGAGAAGGCGTGAAGATCCCAAAGAGTGGTCCGCTCATTGTCGTTTCAAACCACGTCTCTTATATGGATGCTTTTGCACTTGCTTTCTTTCTCTACTCACATGGGCGTACACCAAGGTTTCTTGGAAAATCCCAAGTTTTTAGAGTTCCGATTATTGGCAGGATTCTTTTGGCGGCAGAACAGATTCCGGTCGAGCGAGAAAGTAAAGAAGCGCGCGTTGCTCTGCAGTATGCACTTCGATTACTTGAGATGGGTCATCTTGTCGGTGTCTATCCTGAAGGAACGCTGACTCGAGATAAAGAGTGTTGGCCAATGATTGCAAAGACCGGGGCTGCACGTTTGGCAGTCATCGCTCAAGTGCCTGTGTATCCAGCTGCACAGTGGGGGACGCAACAAGTCATACCTCCGTACCGCAAGAAATTGAGAATTTTCCCTCGAGCCACGGTGCGCTATCGCGTAGGTGAGCCGGTTGATCTCTCGCGTTGGTATGGAAAAGAGGAGGATCCTGCCGCGATGGTTGAGGCTACGGCGGAAATCATGAGGGCGATTACCGCGCTCCTGGAGGAAATTCGCGGCCAGCAACGTCCTGCGGCTATCTTTGACCCTCATACATCCGATTTACCCCGCACGGGAAACTTTAGAAAAGGTGAGAAGAAGTAATGAGCAGAATTACTGTCTTCGGCGCAGGAGCATGGGGTTCAACCCTTGCCCAGGTGCTCTGTGATGCTGGCAATGAAGTTCTGCTCTGGGGTCGCAACGCCGAGACCATTGGTGAAATTAATGATCTGCATACAAACCAGCGCTACCTCGCAGGCCGAGTGCTTCCCACCGAACTTCGCGCGACAACAGATCTCGACGAAGCTTTTGCTTTCAGTCAGACCTATGTCCTTGCAATTCCTTCCACACAATTAAGAGTAACTCTTAACGAGTGGAAGCCCCGATTTTCAGCCGATTGCACCATTGTGAGCACGCTCAAAGGTATCGAAGTTTCAACGATGCTTCGAATGACTGAGATCATCGAACAGGTACTCGGAAAACATAAAATTGCGATCCTGACTGGACCGAATCTGGCTGATGAACTCATCTTGCGCCAACCAGCAGGAGCTGTCGCTGCATCAACATCTCAGGCAGTTGCCGATGACGTTCGTCAAATCTTTCGTACTCCGTATTACCGCGTGTACACATCAGTGGATTTACTTGGTTGCGAATTAGCGGGCGCTATTAAGAACGTGATTGCGCTAGCTGTAGGAATCTCAATTGGAATGGGTTACGGCGAAAATACGCAAGCGATGCTCATTACTCGTGGACTGAACGAAGTTGCACGGCTTT
>CANLFL010000083.1 GCA_947489825.1 Candidatus Nanopelagicaceae bacterium | reverse complement strand
CCGCCTAAAAGATCATGAAAGGCCGGGATATCACTTGCAACAACTGCTGCTCCACCGGCCATTGCTTCCGCGATGATGATGCCGAAGGATTCTCCCCCTGTATTCGGTGCGATATAGAGGGCGATAGATTTAAGAAAATTTGCCTTTTCATTCTCTGAAATTTTACCTAGAAATTCAAATCGCTTACGTAGTTCAGAGTCAATATCCTCAGAGATTTCAGAAGGATCACCCGGCCCAGCTATCAATACGCGGACATCAGGAATAAAACGTGAAATTATTGGGATTGCTTCGATAAGCACTTCGAGACCTTTTCGTGGTTCTTCAAAACGACCGATGAATCCAAGTGTTGGGCCTGCCCACTTCTCTTCAACGTTTCCATCTCGGTAGCGATCGGCAAAAATTCCATTTGGAATTACATGTGCTGTCGTATCCATATGTTCTTGAAGTGTGTCGTAAGCGGCTTGACTGACTGCGATTTTTTCACTCAAACGTTCGATCGCCGGTTCAACAATTGATGCAATAACTCGGGTTGTCGCACCTTTCTTTGCTTGGGCGTGGAAAGTTCCGACGATAGGACCTTCACTAGCCCACAAAGCGAGGAGAGATATTGAAGGAACTGCAGGTTCATGCAGATGCAAGATATCGAAATCGTTATCAGTCAACCAATTGCGGACTCGTGCAAAGGCAGTTGGATTGAAAAGTAGCCGTGCGACCGCACCATTAAATGGAATGCTGATTGGCTTTCCTGCATTGACTAAATAATCCGGTAGATCGTGCTCATCTACCACCGGTGCAAGGACAGAGACAAAATGACCCTCAGCAATGAAGAACTCTGCAAGGTCACGGACATGATTCTGCACTCCCCCTGGCGTATCCCAGCCATAGGGACAGACAAGACCAATTCTCAACTTCTTCATATGCGCTCCACAAAATCTCCATCAACCCAGATGCGCTGCATCATGTGCCAATCTTGAGGATAACTCTTAATACCTTCTGCGAAATTATCAGCGCATAATTGCACAGTAGCTTTGATCCGTGACTCTTCATCTGCGTCATCCGGAATCACAATTTCTTGCAAATTCAGATGGATACCGGTTTCGGTATAGGAGACGAAGGCGGTAACCAACGGAATCCCTGTTCGAATTGCAAGAATTGCCGGCCCTGCAGGCATCCGGGCAACGCTACCGAAAAACTCAACATCAATTCCACTAGAAGATAGATCTCGATCTGCAATCAGTGCGATCAGCTTCCCATCTCGCGCGCGCTGCATGAGGGTTGGGAATGCTCGCGAATCTAGCGGCAGAGCTTCCATGCCAATTGCTTGACGGTATTCGAGGAACTTTTCAAATAGAGCGCGTGGTTTTAGAACTTCCACGACAGTAACTAATTGAGCGCCCCTGCTACAAAAGTAAGACCCTGCATGATCCCAATTACCCGCGTGCGGAAGGCTGACCACAACACCCGTTCGGTTCTTGATCGGATTCATCAAAAGGTGTTCATTGCTGACTGTCACCGTCGAAAGAATTCTCTCTCTGCTCCAATCAGGGGATCTGAATGTATCCATCCAGTACCGCATGTAGGAAAGTACGCCTCTGCGAACTAGTTCCTCGAGTTCAGCCGAAGGCAGCTCAGGCTTTACACGCGCAAGATTTGATCGCAGTCGCTCGACGCTCTTGCCATTCTTTTTGTATATCCACACGCCAATTTTGCAGAACAAGTGAGTCGCGTTTTTTTCAGAGACGCGCCTCACGATAAACCAGCCCAAGAAATACACACGAGCCATTACAAAATCTTTCATGTATTAAACCTTTTGCAGTGCACGATAGACAATCACCATGCGCTGTAGCACCGTAAAGACCCCGACAGCTGAAAGCAACGCAAATCCAATAAGCAGGGCAGCGTCGATACCGAGCCCGTAAAGTCCAATCGCGGTTAAACTAAAAATAAGACGCTCGGTACGTTCGGCAAATCCTCCAGAACACTCGATCGACATACTCTCTGCCTTGGCGCGGATATATGGGATCAAGCCACCTGAGACAAGTGAAATCAAAATCAGTATCGAGACCGTCTGATCACGGTCGATCATGTAGAGCAGAACTCCGATGAGAATCGCGGCATCAGTCACGCGATCAATGGTGGAATCCAGAAATCCACCCCACGCAGTTCCAGTTCCATTAGTAAGGCGAGCAATGGCACCGTCAAATAAGTCGCTAAGTGCAAAGAAGCAGATTGCCAGTGTTCCGATAAAGAAATCACCTCGTGGATAGAAATAGAAGACAGATGCCAAAGTTCCGATTGCCCCGACAATCGTCACGCCATTTGCAGTAATTCCTGCGCGCACAGCCATCTTGACCACTGGATTAATTAATCGAGTGACCTGAGGTTTCAAATGCGCACTAATCATCAAGACCATCGTAGGCTTTAACCCATGCCAACTTCCACCTCTGCCCCTGTGAGAATTGCCCTCTTTGGCCACGTGAGCGCAACTCCAGCCGCTCTGACCAAGGCGCTAGGCGATCAAGGCATTTCCATAGAGGCGACCAGTGAAGATATTGCCCATGTGGATTGTGCAATCTTTGCGGTAAACCCCGCTGCTGGAATCGATGCAGAGACAATCACCGCGTGGGAAAGTTTTAACGATTACCTGACTCCCCGAATTATGGTCGTACTGGCACTGCCTGGAGCAGAACTCGATTTTGATGACGCGGTATCACTTGCTAATCGAGTATTCGATCAGATGGCAACGCCATATTTAGTTTTACATAGCGATGATGGATCTCCTGCAGCACTAATCAATCTTGAAGATTTAACTATTCGCAACTATCTACATGGACTCGCTGTTATATCTGAGAGTGACCCCGAACATAAAGAGCTGGTCGCCGACTTCGCCGAGGAATATCGCGACCTGATTGATTCAAGTGGTGAGGATGCTTTCGCTGCCGGACTCTTGTTTCCCGCCATTCCGGTCAACCTTGATAACGGAATCGGAATTGATGTGCTGGTCTCTTACCTAAGACAACTGAAGTAGAACTACCAAGCAGCAGCTAGCTCGTTTCGAGTAACCGTTAAAAGTTGAGGCAACACCTTGGTCTTTCCAATAATTGGCATAAAGTTCGCATCCCCCGACCAACGTGGAACTACGTGTTGGTGAATGTGCGCAGCTACACCTGCCCCTGAGATCGCACCTTGATTCATTCCAAGATTGAAACCTTCAGGTTGTGAAACTTTACGAATTGTCGCCATGGCGTGGGAAGTGAGCGCAAAAATTTCCTCACGTTCATCGCCGGTAAGTTCAGTCAGATCTGCAACATGTCGATAAGCACAGATCAATAGATGACCCGGGTTATATGGATAGAGATTCATAACTACGTAGGCATGGGTACCGCGATGAACAACGAGACCCTCTTCGTCGCTCATCTGTGGGATCTCGCAGAAAGGGCAAGTGATTTCGTTTCCGGCTAGTGGGCGATTTTCTCCACGTAAGTAATCGAGGCGATGTGGTGCCCAGAGGCGCGACCACGCATCGGGCATTCCAGTTGAATCGATGTAATCCATGGCTACACCTGCTGGCGGGCTGCAACAGTTGCTGAAATCTCTGCGATTGCTTCTGCAAGTGGAACACCATTCTTCTGCTCACCATTTCGGTAGCGGAATGAAACTGCCCCAGCTTTCTGATCTTCCTCGCCCGCAATAAGCATGAAAGGTATTTTCTGCATCTGTGCGTTGCGAACTTTCTTCTGCATACGGTCATCGGAGGCATCAACTTCAGCGCGAATACCCGCTGCCTTAAGAGCAGCAACAACTTCAAAGAGATAGTCAGTAAATGGTTCAGCGACAGGGATCGCCATCACTTGCACCGGAGCTAACCATGGTGGAAATGCTCCTGAGTAATGCTCAGTGAGCACTCCAAAGAATCTTTCAATCGAACCAAAGAGTGCACGGTGAATCATTACCGGACGAGCACGTGATCCATCACTTGCCGCATATTCAAGTTCAAATCGCTGTGGCAATTGGAAATCAACTTGGATCGTAGACATTTGCCATGTGCGACCGATTGCATCCTTTGCCTGTACAGAAATCTTTGGGCCATAAAACGCTGCGCCGCCTTCATCGTTAACAAGTTCAAGGTTCTGCGCAAGGGCGGCCTTTCGAAGAGCCTCAGTCGCCGCTTCCCAATCTTCATCAGAACCCACAGATTTTTCAGGATTGCGCGTTGAAATTTCGAGGTAGAAATCTTCAAGACCATAGTCGCGCAAGAGATTAAGGACGAAGGTCAAGAGTGAATCAAGTTCACCAGGCATCTGATCTTTGGTGCAATAGATGTGAGCATCATCTTGGGTAAATCCACGAGCACGCGTGATGCCGTGCAGAACACCCGACTTCTCATAGCGATAGACGGTTCCGAATTCGAAGAGACGCAATGGAAGCTCGCGGTAAGAACGACCACGTGAGCGATAGATCAAGTTATGGAAAGGACAGTTCATCGGCTTCATGTAGTACTGTTGGCCAGCACGTTTGATCGTGCCATCTGCGTGGTGCTCTTCATCAAGAATCATTGGTGGATACATACCTTCGGCATACCACTCGAGGTGGCCAGAAGTTTCAAAGAGCGCTGCCTTGGTTATATGTGGTG
>CANLFL010000082.1 GCA_947489825.1 Candidatus Nanopelagicaceae bacterium | reverse complement strand
TGCGCTCAACATCGATCTGCTCCATGCGTGCCTCACCTGGACCAAGATCTGCCGGGTGCTCATAAGCAGGGATTTCAAGGGCTTTCTTATAGTTAAATGAAACATCTGTAACGAGATCTTTAATGACGGGAAATGCGCGAAGTGGCGTAACGGTGATCTCTTCGCCTTCTTCAAATGAACTCATACGTGTCATACATGCAAGACGTGGCTTACCGTTGATCTCCATAGAACAAGATCCGCACTTACCGGCCTTACAGTTCCAACGAACTGCTAGATCGCCCATCTGAGTTGCTTGTACGCGGTGAATTACATCTAGGACTACTTCGCCCTCGTTGGCATCTACCTCAACGTTTTGAAGAGATCCGCTTGTTGAATCACCGCGCCAAATACGAAGATTTACTTTGCGTGCCATTAGTTGGAACCGCCTTTCGCAATTTCTTCCGGTGTCATGTATTTTTCCAACTCGTGAATGTCGAAGAGGTCAAAGAGTTCCTTAGGAATCGCAGGAAGAGCCTGCTGGCGCACAGTAACTTCTTGGCCGTTATATGAGGAGATGTGGTTTACCTGACGCCACTTGTCGTTCATACCTGGGAAGTCATCGCGTGTATGTCCGCCGCGAGATTCTTCTCTTGCGATTGCAGACTTTGCTGTGCTTTCAGCGACCAACAACATGTTGTCGAGGTCGAAAGCTAGGTGGAAGCCTGGGTTGAATTTACGATCTCCAGCAACGCTGACGTTCTTGCTGCGCACACGAATATCGGCAATCTTTGCAATCGCATCTTTAAGTTCTGATCCTGTGCGGATAATTCCGACGAGATTATGTGTGATCTCTTGTAGCTCTTGATGCAGTGAGTATGCATTCTCTCCACCACTATTTGTAAATGGAGTTTGAATGCGATCTGCTGCAGCCTTTACAGATGCTTCGCTGACGCCAACTGCTGTTGTTGACTTAACGTAAGTGGCAGCTCCCATTCCAGCGCGACGACCAAAGACCAAAAGGTCTGAAAGTGAGTTTCCACCGAGGCGGTTTGATCCGTGCATTCCGCCGGCAACTTCGCCTGCGGCAAAGAGTCCTGGAACACCGATCGCTGCTGCGGTATCTGGCTCTACTTCAACTCCGCCCATCACGTAGTGACAGGTTGGGCCAACTTCCATCGCTTCCTTGGTGATATCTACGCCTGCAAGTTCGTAGAACTGGTGCCACATAGATGGAAGACGCTTCTTAATAACTTCGGCAGGGATGCGCTTTGAGACGTCGAGGAATACTCCACCGTGCTCGGTACCGCGGCCAGCCTTAACTTCAGAGTTAATCGCGCGCGCAACTTCATCGCGTGGAAGAAGCTCTGGCGGACGACGGTTGTTATCTTGATCGAGATACCAACGATCTGCCTCTTCTTCATTATCTGCATACTTATCTTTAAATACTTCTGGGATGTACTTGAACATAAATCGCTCACCCAATGTGTTGGTGAGAACTCCACCTTCACCGCGAACAGATTCAGTAACAAGAATTCCGCGAACAGATGGTGGCCAGACCATTCCAGTTGGGTGGAATTGCAAGAACTCCATATCAACAAGATTTGCGCCAGCCTTTAGAGCTAGCGCGTGACCATCTCCTGTGCCTTCCCAGGAATTTGAGGTGATCTTAAATGTCTTTCCAACTCCGCCTGTTGCAATGATTACTGCAGGTGCTTCAAAGAGAACCTCGTTGCCACCTTCGCGCCAGTAGCCGTACGCTCCTGCGATTTTTCCGCTCTCTTTAATAATTTCAGTAATCGTAAGTTCGGCAAAGACGCGAATGTTTGCTTGCGCATCTCCGTATTCACGCGCATCTTTTTGCTGCAACTGAACAATCTTCTGCTGCATGGTGCGAATAAGTTCAAGACCGGTGCGATCTCCAACGTGAGCTAGGCGTGGATATTCATGTCCACCGAAGTTACGCTGACTGATCTTTCCTTCTTTGGTGCGATCAAAGAGAGCGCCCCACATCTCAAGTTCATAGATGCGATCTGGTGATTCCTTCGCGTGCAGTTCTGCCATTCGATAATGGTTAAGGAATTTTCCACCGCGCATTGTGTCGCGGAAGTGCACCTGCCAGTTATCGCCGCTATTGACGTTACCCATTGAGGCAGCTGCGCCACCCTCGGCCATAACAGTGTGGGCCTTACCAAAGAGTGATTTACAGATGATTGCCACACGTAAGCCTGCTTCACGAGCTTCTACTGCAGCGCGAAGTCCCGCACCGCCCGCACCAATAACAAGGACGTCGTATTTATAGCGTTCTAGCTCTGTCATTTTATTGGTCATCCTTTAGAAGAAGTAGAAGTTTGTCCATGCGCCAGAGGCGACTTGGCGGACGTAAATATCAGCAAAAGCAACTCCGAAGAGCGAGATCCATGCGAAGAGTGCGTGGGAATGATTGAGAGCAGAAATTGTTGTCCATGCCTTGTATCGAATGGGATGTTTGGAGAAATGTTTCAACCGTCCACCAATTGTGTGGCGGCATGTGTGACAAGAGAGTGAATACATCCAGAGCATCACGGTGCTAAAGACAAGCACAAGCGAACCAACACTCATATGTCCCCATTCGCCTTCCTTATTCTTAAAGGAGATGGCCGCGTCATAGGTAAGAATGATGTTGAAGATGAGTCCTGCGTAGAAGAACCAACGGTGTGCATTTTGCAAAATTAGTGGTTGGCGAGTTTCGCCGGTGTACTTCTTATGTGGCTCAGCGACTGCACATGCTGGTGGTGACATCCAGAATGCACGGTAGTAAGCCTTGCGATAGTAGTAACACGTCATTCGGAAACCGAGTGGGAAGATCAAAATAATTAACGCCGGTGAAAGTGGAAAGTTAAAAATTTGCGCACTTACTGGTGTGAAGCCACCGATTACTGCTTCGGGAACACATGCATCAGATAAACATGGTGAATAGAAAGGTGAAATGAGATGATCTGCGTAGTAATTGGCACCTTCAAATGCGCGGAAGGTTGCATAGATAACAAAGCTAAAGAGAACCCCGAATGTTGCAAGCGGTTGGAGCCACCACTTATCGGTACGTAGCGTGCGCTCTTTGATTTCTGCACGAGACGGAGAGAAAACTCCTGACATCTGTTTTACCCCTCTTTGCCATCTGTTCCGATGGCTTTAATAGGGCAAGTGTGCGCCGAATACTTAGGTGGCGCTAGGTGGTTGCCCGTGTACTGGCTATGAAGTCAGCCACAGGATTTGAGAAAACCTGGCGGAGGGCGTGGGATTTGAACCCACGAGGCTTTCACCTGCCGGTTTTCAAGACCGGTGCACTCGGCCGCTATGCGAGCCCTCCGTGGGAGAGGTTACAGGACGAAAGCGGGATCTAAAAAATCGAAGGAGCTTTAAGCAGGAAGATCAAGGAGTTTTTCGATGACCTTGGCAACTCCATCTTCTATATGTGGTTCCGTCACATCTTTAGCGTGAATCTGCGCATCTGGATGACCATCTGCAACTGCGAACGATCGTCCACACCATTGCAACATTGAAAAGTCGTTGGGGTTATCGCCAAAAGAGACACAATCATCGGCTGAGAATCCACTGCGTCCTGCCATGAGTGCGAGTGTTTCGCCCTTCGATACACCCTTTGCTGAAATCTCTAGCAGCGATGCAGCTGGGCTGGAATGAGTAACGTTTACTAAATCTCCAATTTCGCGTTCTGCGATTTCAAGCATTTGATCAGATGTGTACTCATGGCCCGAACAACGCACCAGTAATTTTAGGATCGGAAGTGTCAATACTTCTTCAATCTGATTGCAGCCCTTGTGATCAATACCGGCATCCCACATCGCTACATAAGATTTTTCGCGCTTAAAGAAGTTATTTGATTCAACAGCGAATGAAACTCCAGGGATTGCTAAGCGTAATTTTTTGAGTGACTGATGCAAGAGATCATCTGGTACCGCCCACTCTTCAATGACAGTACCGTTGAGTAAGTCATAATTCATCGCACCGTTGCAACAGATCGCATTTCCGTAGCCGAATGCATCTCTAATCTCGCCCATCCAACGCGGTGGACGGCCAGTAATAAACCAAATCTCAACGCCAAGATCGCGTGCGCGAGCAAAGGCTTCTAGGGTGCGCGCAGTAATAGTGCCATCGTGATGAACAATCGTTCCGTCAAGATCTGTGGCAATAAGTTTGGGGCGGATCTTTCCTAAATTCACACCAGCTCAAATCGTGTCATTCCAAGGAATGGTTGTAGGGCTGCAGGAATGTTAACGGTTCCATCTGCGTTCTGGTGGTTCTCTAAAATCGCAACAATCATGCGCGGAATAGCGACAAGAGTTCCGTTGAGTGTGGCAACCGCCTTAGTTCCATCGCTATCTTTGTAGCGAATATTTAAGCGTCGCGCCTGGAATTCTGTGCAGTTCGAGGTACTTGTCACTTCGCGATAGGCGCTCTGTGTAGGGATCCACGCCTCAATATCAAATTTGCGGTTAGCGCTAGACCCTAGATCACCTGATGCAACATCAATCACGCGGTATGGAATCTCCATCGAATTAAGGAAATCTTTCTCCCATTGCAGAAGGCGCTTATGTTCTGCCTTTGCATCCTCTGGTTTACAGAAGGAGAACATCTCGACCTTGTCGAATTGATGTACTCGAATGATTCCGCGAGTATCTTTTCCATAACTTCCAGCTTCACGACGGAAGCATGTTGAATAACCGGCATAGCGCATTGGCAGCTTTGCTCCATCGAGAATTTCATCCATGTGAAATGCTGCAAGTGGAACT